>USQH01000075.1 GCA_900556765.1 uncultured Oscillospiraceae bacterium | reverse complement strand
GCACGTCGTGGTCGCAGAATGCGTTTACTGTAACAGTCATTTTTGCCGACACATTCAGCGTGCCGACCTCACCGGTTGCAGAGGTATGAGTCTTTACCTCCAATTCGTTAATTTCAATCTCGGCGGAGGCAGTGCAGCTGTCATTTATGCGATCAATATCGACGATCTGACTTACCGGCATGGAATATATAAAATGCTCGGGGGCGTCATCCTTTTCGCTTATGTAGAAAAAGCCGATAACCATCTCGCCCTTGACGACCACCTTGTTGCCTATGATCTTGCACTCCTGAGCGATCGCGCGCGCATCCGAACGCAGCATAGTCTTTATCGGATGATTGCCAGACGGCACCTCTACCTCATCGCTGAACACCACAGATTTTTCGCCTGTCCCCATCGGAGTGGTCGCAGCAACACCTGCCGGCAGTATTTGAACGGTCGGGCAGTCGATGTCCGATATAACCTCCTGCTCACGCAAAGCGGTTATGCAGACGTTCATATTCAGCGACGCGTGCAGGTCCACCCTGCGCTTTGACACGGCGCGGCAGTTTACAAACTCGGTTGTCATAACAACGCGCGCCGACGCATTGGTAAGCGGCTTGCCTGCTGAGATCTGACGGGAAAAGCGAATCGGGTATTCATAACACCTGATTTGGCTGCCGTCGGTATAAAACAGCGTCAATTCCGCTGTTCCGTCAACCGTCAGTGAATCGCCGTTAAATGATTTTTGTCCCGTTCTCGGCTGTATAACGCACTTTATTATGCGGTCTATATCGGGACAATAATCAGGAAGAGTAAACTCTGTATCTATCGGTTGTTCAAGATTTTGATTGAGCACCGGCTCGTTAACAAACACGCTCTGTTTAGTAATATTACATTCCATGCTGACTGCTCCTTTATTTGATACTACTCCAATATATTCGCAGTTGCGGCTCAGTATGCAAAAAAGTCGGAAAACCGTGGACACGGCTTTCCGACTTATGTAAAAACAATCAGTTTTTTGGCTCTTTTTTTATTCCAAAGGCAAGACGGAGCAATCCGGACAGGAATTTCGGGCTCTTAACAACGACAACTTTCATAAACAAATACCCCTTTTCAGTGTTTATAGCAGGTGATTCCGAGTATAAGCAATGCAATTATCAGTATCACCACGAGGCACATGGGCGGCAAAAAAAACGCTGCAAGCAATCCGATCGCAAAGGCAATCGCAAAAACGCCGCCGTTTAACCGTCGTTTGCATCTGCCGCATCGTTTCATAAATCAATCACCACCCGCATCCTGATACCATACTATGCGAATGGTGAAAATGTGTTAATCGCGCGTAATCATCAAAAGCGCAGTGCCGCTTGCAACGGTTATTTCGGCTGTCGGCGCGGCAAATTCATTGCTGACCGTGAGCGTAAGGTCACGGCGTACGACTGCGCCGTCAAGCGCATATTTCACGCCGGTCATGGTAACGCCTTTCAGCTCCGTATCAAGAGGAATAAGCGACAGAAAGCAGTCGGAACGACGAGGCACAGAGACGCTCTCATCACGCATGAGACGGACTTCGTTACGGCTGTCAAGCAAAACGGCCGATATGCCCAGTTCATGCAGATGCTCAAGCACGCCGACATTGCCGAGGGTATGGTCGAGCCGCGAACCGATCGCTCCGAAGATAAGCACTTCGTCAGGGTCCTGCTTTGCCGCCGCATCAGCCGCAGCAAATGTATCGGTATAATCCTTTTCGCACGGAAAAGTTACCTTTTTTACAAAGCTGTCGGGCGGCAGACTGTCCGCCGAGTCGAAATCGCCGACCAACAGATCGGCTTTGATTCCGAGAGTCACGGCGTGGCGCAGTCCCGAATCCGCGCAAATTACAAAGTCGTCGCTTCGCAACAGTGAAGCGACGAACCCGTAATCATCAATATTCGCACCGGAAAAAATGACACATCTCATTACCTTTTCAGTTCCCATTCCTTTATCATTTTTGCCTTTTCGTACATTGAAACATAGCTATCGAACCGGCTTTTCATTATCTTTCCTTGCTCTACCGCCTCGATTACAGCGCAGTGCTTTTCACAGGTATGAGAGCAGCCGACGAAACGGCAATTGTCCCGATAATCGGCAAAATCGCGGAAATACAATGCCAATTCATCCTTTAATATGCGGTCATCCTCCACCGAAGAAAAGCCGGGGGTATCGGCAACGTAACCGCCCGACACGGTATGAAACAGCTCGATATGGCGCGTAGTATGACGGCCTCTGCCCAACCGTTCGCTAACCTCTCCGGTTTGCAAATCGGCGCTATCAAGCACCAAATTCAGTATGCTTGATTTTCCGACGCCGGAATTTCCTGTGAAAACAGATATTCCTCTACCGAGATCGGCCTTAAGTTCTTCAATATTTTCGCCCGTTTCGCACGAAATAACGAATGTCCGAAAACCTGCCGCGCGATAGGTGGACGCATACTGCTCAAAATTACCGAGATCGCTCTTGTTAAACACAATGATCGGCTCTATATCGGCTTTTTCTGCGATTACTGTCAGGCGGTCGATCATCAGCGTATCGGGTGACGGCAAGGTGTACGCCGAAACGATATACAAACGGTCGACATTTGCAACAGGCGGACGCATAAGGCAGTTTCGACGGTCGATCACCGAATCGACCGTCCCGGACGAACCGCTGAGAGTTATCTCAACACGGTCCCCGACCAGCGGGTGCTCGTCATTTTTTCGGAATTTACCGCGGGCGCGACATTCGATAAGTCCTTCCGCCGTTTCAACATAGTAAAATCCCGAAATTGCTTTAATTATTATACCTGTCATATCAGCTATCCGCGACCCAATTATCGTTTGCGTCCCAATTATCGTAGCTCAGCGCGTCACCCACGACACCTTCGCGAACAAGGAAAGTCTGATACACAGCTCTTTTGCCGTCAACTACAACATAGACATATATCTCCTCCAACGACTTTGTAGTCGAGAACGAGAAATTGTAGGTTTCCTTATCCTTCGTTGCTTTCGCCATCTTAACAGTGTTGCCGCAAACCACTTTGAACGAATATGTATCGGTACTGAATCCGGACGGTTTCGTGACCGAAACCGTGAATTCGTACTCGACCGGCGTTTTGCCTGTATTTTCGTAAATAGTAATGGTCTGGCCCACGCCGTAGCTGGTGCCCTTCGGCACTGACTGAGATGCGATCGCGCCGACCTGCACTTCGCTGCCGGCATTTATTTTTTCAACAACTACAACAAAGCCGAGCTTTTCAAGCTGCGCCTTTGCATCTGCAGTAAACAATCCTACAACGCTGACAACATTGTTGTACTTCATTGCCTTACCGAGGCTGACATAAACGGTAATTTCAGTACCGATATCGACCGTCTGACCTCTGGCAGGGCTGGTACGAATAACACGATCTATATCTATCTGGTCGTCGTTAATCTCCTCGATTTTAACCTGCAAGTCACTGTTTTCAAGCGATTTTTTCGCATCTTCGTAGTTCATATTATAAACATCAGGAACGTCAATCTTGGTTTTCCCTTTGCTCACCTTGACCTTTATCTGAGCACCGTCCTTGATCGCCTTACCCGCTAAAACGTCCTGAGAAACGATAACACCGTAATCGTACTCGTCGGAATAAATATAATCCTCCACAGCAATATTAAGCGTCGGATTATTCGTCTTTGCTTCCTCAAGAGATACGCCGACCAAATAAGGACATTTGAAAGTGCCTGAATTGCCGCCGAAAACCCGCGGGAATATAAATGCAGCCGCTATCGCAAAAACAAGCACGAACGCAACAGCTATACCTGCCAACACCGGCAGCACAGGGCTTTTGCGATTTGCCTGTTTATCATACTGCTTATCGTAACGGTCATCATAGTCGTAATAATCCCGTCTGTTATCGCCCTGCATATCGTCCGCGACAGCACCGTTCGGCTCGGGTATATCCACATCGGAATAATATGAACCGCTTGACAATTCTTGCATTTCATCTGAATCTACGCAGTTGTCCTCATACCCGAAATCAACAGACGGATTACGCTTAAATTCCTCCAAATCGCGCAGCATCTCGGCATCCGAATGATATCTGTGCGCAGGATTTTTACGCATGGCGCGCATGGTTATCTGGCACAAGCCGAGCGGAATGGACGGATCAATGTCCCTCGGCGGTGTCGGTTCGTCCTGGAGCTGCATTATAGCGACCGAGACGGCGTTGTCGCCGTCAAACGGCAGGCGTCCGGTCAGCATCTCGTACATCAACACACCGACCGAATACAGATCGGCCTTTTCGTCGATAGGACCGCCCTTTGCCTGTTCCGGACTGATATAATGCACCGAGCCGATCGCTTTGTCGGTTATGGTGCGTTCCTCGCTGCGTGAAAAACGGGCAATGCCGAAATCGGTTACTTTGATAGTACCGTCACGAAGCAACATAATATTCTGCGGCTTTACGTCGCGGTGGATTATACCCTTGTCATGGGCATGCTGCAAAGCGTGCAGTATCTGCACGGTAAAATACAGTGCGTCACGCCACGGAATACTTTGCTTACGCTCGATATATTCCTTCAGAGTGATGCCGTCAATGTATTCCATGACGATATACTGAAAATTATCGCCGAAGCTGACATCATAAACCTTTACGACATTTGGATGAGAAAGGACGGCGATGACCTTTGATTCATTCTGAAAGCGGCGAAGAAATTCACTGCTTGTACCGAACTCCTCCTTAAGTATTTTTACGGCGACAATACGGTTTTCCTGAACATCATAGGCTTTATATACAACGGCCATGCCGCCGATACCGATTATTTCCTGAATCTCATAGCGTCCGTCCAAACGCTTGCCTAAAAACCTGTCCAAATGAGTCCCTCCTTAAGTTACATCGACATCATAACGACGGTGATATTGTCTCCGCCGCCGTTATCATTTGCCATATCAATAAGCTTTTCGGGATATTCATAGAATTTACAGCTATTGCTGAGTTCGAGTATTTGCTCGTTTTCAACGTAGTTTGTCAGTCCGTCCGTACAGATCATGATTGTATCACCGTCACGGAGGACCACTTCGTTATAATCGATGTCGATACGGTCATCGACGCCGAGAGCGCGCGTTATTACATTGCGATTGGGATGAACCTTTGCTTGTTCCTCGGTTATTTCGCCGTTTTCCACCATCGACTGAACCACCGAGTGGTCACGGGTGATCTGCTCAATGGAATCTTTATTTATTATATAGGCGCGCGAGTCGCCGGCATGAGCAATATGCGCCACCTTGCCGATGACTATCGCCACAACTACCGTGGTACCCATACCGAGCAGGTTTGCATCCGCCTGCGCCATGTCAAAAACGTTGCTGTTTGCGGCGCTGATAGCCGACATCAGCATATTGCGAACCGAATTTGCGCTCATACCCTCGCGGTAAGACGCGTTTATGTGCTCCGAAATGGATTTCACCGCTGCGGCGCTTGCCACATTGCCGCCGTTAGCGCCGCCCATTCCGTCGCATACAACAGCCCATGCGACCGAGCCGGACAGTTCACCTGTCAGGTAGGAATCCTGATTTGACCGGCGAACACGGCCGATATCGGTTTTGCTGACGATTCTCATATGAAATCACGCTCCCTGAGCAAAAAATAAAAGCAAAAATGTACAATTTATCATTATCTAATGATAGCATAAAACCGTTGTCATTTAAAGTTACAGTTTTGTATCATTTATGAATGACGCTGCCTGAGCTGACCGCAGGATGCGGAAATGTCGGCACCGAGCGTGCGCCTGACGGTAGCATTCATTCCGTGCCGCACAAGGTATTCGCAGAACTCACGCACGCGGTCGCTTCGCCTGTAATCATTCTCCCTTACCTCATTGGCGGGTATAAGATTTATGTGGCAGTTCATGCCCGAAAGCAGCTTTATCAGTTGGTCGGCACATTCCCTGCTGTCGTTAACATCCTTTATCATGGCGTACTCAAATGAAATACGGCGGCCTGTTCGCTTATAATAATCGCGGCACGCCGAGATAAGCTCGTTGATGGGCATTACACTGTTGCGAATTTCGTCATTCGGAGCGTGCAGAGAAATTGAAAGTGTAAGCTGGCTGTCCAGTTCCATAAAGCGGCGGATACCGTCCACCCTGCCGCAGGTAGAAAGAGAGATATGCCTCATTCCTATATTCAGTCCCTTTTCATCTCCGACAAGCTCCAAAAACCGTACAACATTATCATAGTTGTCAAACGGCTCGCCTATACCCATCATTACAATATTTGAAATGCGGATGCCGCGATCCTTCTGTGCCGCCATGATCTGTGACAGCATCTCCGACGCGGTGAGCGAACGTACCAGTCCTCCGATGGTCGAGGCGCAGAATTTGCAGCCCATTCGGCAGCCTACCTGCGACGAAATACATATCGACCAACCGTAATTGTACTTCATCAGTACGCTTTCAATGCATTGGCCGTCATGCAGTCGGAAAAGGTATTTTACGGTTTCGTCAAGTGCGGACTCGAACCTCTCCTCTACCTCACAGCTTGCAATGTAATACCTCTCGTCAAGAGTTTCACGCAGTGATTTTGATAGATTGGTCATCTCGTCAAACGAACAAACGCATTGCTTTTGCAGCCAGTCGAATATCTGTCCGGCTCTGAATTTCGGCAATCCGAGCAATTTTACCTCTTTCTCAAGCTCGGAAAGCGTCATTGATTTGATATCTTTCTTTTCCACTTATACTTTCCTTTCCGCTGCCGCAATAAAAAATCCGTCGGTACCGTCGTCACACGGCAGCAGCGTCCTGACACTGACAGGGCAAAAGTCGGGAAAATTGCTCAAAAAGCGTTCAAAAACATCCTCGTTTTCCT
>USQH01000074.1 GCA_900556765.1 uncultured Oscillospiraceae bacterium | reverse complement strand
AATACATAATCTTGACCGATCCTTCGAGGATATGATGCTCGGACTTGAAAGCTGGATACCAATGTATATGACCGGGCAAATTTCTCCGTATTATCTTAAAGGTACACAAAACAATGTTTTTCTTCATTTATTAAAGGTATCCGGCGCGGCGGCACTTTCAGGCGAGGCCGTATCCGGCTACCATGAAAACGGAAAGTACTATATGACAAAATCAAAGGACGAAGTCATATATTACAATAAACGCGCCGAGGAGCTACTTAAAACCGCCCTGCCACTGATGGACATTTACCGTGAAGATAACGCAAGCTCTTTGAGCGCATTTATGCTGGCAGATTCTCACACAGCAGGAAACAGAAGAAATATTTTATCTTCACTTCCGCTGTACACTATGAAAGAGGAATATTTGGACCATTTTCTGAAAAAGCATCATCTTTCCGAAACAGTCACACAACGAATTTTAAACTATGCTGCATTGCAAAGACGAACAACAGAGGAAATTTTGAAAACCGAAAGAATTGAGGATGAGATACCGTGCCTTTCAAAAGAGGAATTTGACCGTTGTCCAATGACACTTTCCCTTTCGGGTATGTTTTATGAATCGGATATCACATACACTTACGAAGACTACCTCGCACACCTAAAGCAATCGGAAAGCTATGCGAAAAATCATCCGAACTATATTTTAAATCAAAATTCGGCCAATACTTTCCGCAACTTACAAGTGCTTATTCATGAAGGTTCGTGGGCAATGATATCAAAAAACAAGTCGCCTGCCATTCATTTTGTCATCCATCATCCGAAACTCAGAAAAGCTATTGAAAACTTCATGCCTCCCGTGGTAGAAAACTAACACCGTTTTATATTTGTCCGTCGCTTTTTTATGAACAGGGCAAAAAGTGTATTTTATCAGTATCTTTCATTTTATCCGTTATAAATAAAATACAGAATTTCTCTTTAGATACTCATATTTCCGACAACAGTCGCTTATAAATTCAACGGAGAGTCAGGATGTAATATTCAGGAATTTTTTTCCGAACTATTGACAAATGTCGAAATATGTAGTATATTAAACTCAGTAAAAGAGAGTAGAAGCACCGATAGGTGTTCTGAGTTTCGTCAAGACGGCATTTCGCCCGGGACTCAGATGTCTGATAAAAAATCATGATTTCGAGACTTTTACGGCGTTACAGCCGTAAAAGTCTTTTTTTAGCTAAAAAGGCGCTCTCCTTTACAAAATACAAACATTTGGAGGTAAACACTATGCCCGAAATCTCTACCGTCGCAATCGTGTGTGTCATCATCGCAGCGGTCGCAATACTGCTTTTCGCCGTCGGTTATCTGAAAGCGCCGCCTGACACGGCTTACATCATTTCAGGTCTCAGAAAAAAGCGTATCCTGATCGGTAAAGCCGGCTGGCGCGTTCCCTTCTTTGAGCGCGTCGATAAGCTATCGCTGAAGGTCATGCAAGTGGACGTTAAAACGTCCGAAGCCGTTCCTACCAACGAATTTATTAACGTATCGGTCGACGGCGTTGCAAATATTAAAATTTCATCCGATCCCGAACTGCTCAAGCGAGCAGCCGAGGCGCTGCTCGGAATGAAGCAGACCGAACTTATCAGCCTGGTAACTCAGGTGCTTGAGGGTAATATGCGCGAGATCGTCGGCTCTGTCGGACTGAAAGAAATGGTTCAGGACCGTCAGGGCGTTGCAAAGAAAATCACGGAAAATGTCGTTCCCGACATGGAAAAGCTCGGTATTGAAGTTGTAAACTTTAATATTCAGAACTTTAAGGACAACGCCGGAACCATTGAAAACATGTGTATCGACAACGTTGAGCAGATTCGCAAAAACGCGCAGATCGCAAAGGCAAATGCTCAGCGCGATATTGCCATTGCAACGGCAAACGCTCAGGAAGAAGCCAACGCAATCAAGGTAGAGGCAGACAAAAAGATTGCCGAGCAGAATGCCGCTCTTGCCGTTCAGCAGGCAGAAATGCAGGTTAGAGCCGACACCAAGAAGGCCGAAGCCGACGCTGCATACTCAATTCAGCAGGAAAACCAGCGTAAAACCATTGAGATTACAAAGGCGAACGCCGATATTGCACGCCGAGAGAAAGAAGCAGAGCTTGCCGAAAAGGAAATTGCACTGCGTGAGCGCAAGCTCGATGCGGAAGTTCGTAAACAGGCAGACGCCATGAAGTATCAGGCGGAAAAGCAGGCCGAAGCCGATCTTATTCGTCGCCAAAAGGACGCCGAGGCAAAAATGTACGAGGCGATTAAGGAAGCGGAAGCTAAAAAGGCCGAGGCTGAGGCATTGCGTTTTGCAATGGAGCAGGAGGCCGAAGGTATACGCGCAAAGGGCTTAGCCGAGGCTGAAGCTATCGAAAAGAAAGCCGAAGCGCAGAGAAAGATGGGCGAGGCATCGGTCATCGAAATGTATCTTAACGCCCTGCCCGATGTCGTCAAGAACGCCGCCGCTCCCCTCGCGCAGACCGACAAGATCGTTATGTACGGCGATGGCAACGCCACCAGAGTGGTCAAGGATGTTATGTCGAGTGCCAGCCAGATAATTGACGGAATGAAAGAGTCCACCGGCATCGACCTTAACGCACTGCTGTCCGGCATTATGGCGGGCAAAATCGCTAACAGCGGTTCCGCACCGACAGTAGTCGAGGCTCCATCAGAGGAGTAATATGAATGCCGAAAAGCTGCTGAAAATGAAATTAATATTTTCGGCAGCTAAAAGCACTATAGCAAACAATCATGTATTGCACATTCAATTTCACACACCAAAAACGTAAAAGGGACACTTTTTATATAAAGTGTCCCTTTTACATTTAATTCAGCACAAGCGAGGATATTGAAAAAATCATTCTCCAATATATTTTAACCGAATGTGCTCTTGCCTCTGTTTATGTCAGACGCAAGAGCACTTTTTTGTTGAAAAATCAACCGTCTCGCAGCCCCCTATGTTCAGTAACATCGTGAAAGTATCATAGTCATAAACAAATGTTTCTGTAAACCGACATTAAACATAATAGAAAAGCAAGTACATGAGTATCAATATCGCCGTCAATATTGTATCACGCAAGCCATACTGTCACAGCGCTCACATTACTGATCGTTTAATTATTTAGTTTCTTGTTACAAATTGCTTTTACCTTTTACTATTAAGAACTGTCAGCAAACAGTGTTTGACTGTATATACATCATTTCGTATATTTATGTATATTTTATTTCCGACGACTGCGTAATATTGATAAATATAAATCAAATTATTTGTTCAATATTACAACCAGTCTCATAGCTATGTAAACTTTTTGTATATAGTGACCGATTTTAATTTTTTCTTAATATTTCATCGCTATCATATTATTAATGATTTCTGTTGCGCCATATCCGGTAAATCGGTAAAAAAATAATCTGAGCAGGAGTGATAAACAAAATGAAAAAAGTCATCAGAAGCCTTTGTGCGGTCACAGCCGCAGCGCTGTTAATCTCGGCATATTCTTTCTGCTTGACAGTCGGAGCGGCAAACAACACATTGACCGACCGGGACGGCACCGTGTGGGAATTGGTAAATGAGGTAAAATCACCCAACGATGTGCTTACCACGAGCATTTATACTAATACTTTAGGCAAGCTGGCATACACAGTCAGCAGCGGCAAAGATACGGTAATTGAACTGTCCTCACTCGGAATCACTCTAACCGACTGTGATCTAAGCACCGGTCTGAAATACAACAACGACGCGGCACAAAATACCGTTACAGACGAATACGAACTACTCGCGGCACAAAGCTCCGCTTGCAGCGACACCTGCATAGAGTCGGTAATGACCTTTTCAAAGGATAAATTTACACTGACTTTAACGGTAAGAGTTTACAACGACGGCACAGCCTATCGCTACTCAGTAGACGGCGAAAACGGCATTGCTTATATTTCCGATGAAAGCAGCAGTATGAATTTGCCCGAGGATACCACAGTATATTACCATCCGTTAAGCAACAGTTATGAAGCAGCCTATCAAACCATATCAAGCGCCGATTTCAAAAAGGCAGGCATATCATGTCTGATGCCTCTGCTCACAAAGTCAAAGGTCAACAGCACCGATTACTGGGCGTTTTTTACAGAAAGCAACATTTTCAGCGACGAACAGGTTTACAGCGCATCCCGCCTGCGCACAAATTACGGCAAATCCGGATTTCACTACATAAAAGGCAATAATCAGGATAACGACATTGAAATGCAGTATCCGTTCAACACTCCGTGGAGAGTCGCCCTCATCGGCACAGATATTGACACCGTTGCCAACAGCTCAGTGGTCACTTCGCTTAACCCAGACAATAAAATCGGGGACACAAGCTGGATTACTCCCGGTAAAGCGGCTTGGTCATGGTGGACGACCGGCGACCCGATCTCAAAGTCAGAGCAATACGAATATATTGATTTTGCCGCTGCAAACGGATTTGAGTACTCGCTCATTGACTACGGTTGGTATCTGTGGAATGACTACGAAAGTATACTGAAAGAACTTGCCGACTATGCTAAAAGCAAAGGCGTAAAGCTGCTGCTGTGGTACGGAGTTAACAACACCTGCCACCCCACCTATCCAGAAAACTCACTGCTTGATGATGAAACCATTAAGAAGGAACTTGAATGGACAGCATCAATAGGTTTCTCAGGTGTTAAGGTCGACTTTTTCGACTCGGACGCTCAAAAAGAAATGAAAATAATGAAGAGCGTTGCTGAAACCGCGGCAAACAACAAGCTTGTCGTAGTTTTCCACGGATGCACTATTCCGCACGGCGAAATACGCACATATCCAAACATCCTCTCATACGAGGCTATAAAAGGTATTGAAAACGCAAAATGGGATATGAGCAGCATCTATCCGGAAAATATCATTAGCCAAATGCTGATCAGAAACGCCGTCGGCCCCTCCGACTTTACTCCCACAGGCATGGCTATAAGAAGCACTGACGACGGTTTCGGACTTGCCACACTTATCGGATTCAATTCCGGCGTTACATCATACGCCCGTTCTGTAGCCAGCTATGAGGGATACAGCGGAATGAACTTTATCGACTCATTGCCGGACAAATGGGATAAAAGTATTATTCTCGAGGGAGAGCCCGGACAATATGCCTCGTTTGCCCGTAACGGCAACGGAATGTGGTACATAGGCTCGGTTTCAGCAACAGACCGCAATGTTGATCTATCACTTTATTTTTTAGGCAGCGGAAACTATACCATGTATATGTGGCAGTCCGAAGAAAAGGGGCTTGTCATGAAAAAATCCTCCGTCACATTGACAGATCATATAAAAGTCTCACTAAAATACGGTCAGGGCTTTGTCGCTATCATTACCGATAAGGAAATTGACCTTTCAACCCCTTATGACAGTTTTACATTCTATGAGGGCGAAGATTACGGTGCAAACCCTTACCCGCTAAAAAGATACGATATGTACTGCTCTGGTGAAAGCGCTCTTGGCATCAACTGCACATCAAACCAAAACGGAATGTCAGTTGAATACAAAGCCGACAAAAGCGGTGTTTACGACATATGCGTATACGGTCGCGGCGAAGGCGATATGTGCATCAACGTAAACGGTAAAAATCAGGTCAACTTTAGTTTTGACGAGGGCGTCAAAATCATTAAAAAATATACATTCAAGCTTAATCTGCAAAAAGGCAATAACACTATTGAGATCTACTGCGATAATGACAGTAAGGTATACAACGCTGATATTGATAAGATCGCAATAGGCCCCGATAAGCTGAATGAGTCCAACGTTCTGACGATCGTATCCATTGCAATTATCATACTGCTGACAATAGCCGGTGCAACGGCAGTTATAATAGCAATAAAGCGAAAAGAAACTGCTGATGCCGACGATAGTTCAGGCGCAGTCGGAGCGACACACGATGCTTCGGTCGACTCACCTTCCTATTCGGCGGCCGACGCAGAAACGGATGCACCCGATACTGATATTTCTGACAACAAGTAAGCTTTCAAATGTGCATATATGACTCCCGATGTTTTTTCATCGGGAGTATTTTTTTAATTAATAATCAAAACGGATATATATGTCAAAAAGCAATCAAAAGCCATAAAAAAGTTATATTTTTTTATTTATTTACAGTTGAAATTTAATATTACCGGTGTTATAATTAGCATAACAAATTGTATTACATAGTTTTTCATATGTTTTTTATAGGAGGAACTTGAAATGAAAAAAATCATTGCAGCAATCGTAGCTATTACCATCGTTTTTGCTCTGCCTGTCTTTGCATCGGCAGATAACAGCCCGTCCGGCACCGAAAAACATAAGGTCACCGTAATCGACGTCGAGGGCGGAACCTGTGAAAAAATTGAAAATCCCGACGGTACCTACACCATTAAAGCAACAACCAAAGGCGGATATGAGTTTACCGGCTGGAAGATCGACGGTCAGTATGAGTTTGTAAGCGGTTCGCTCTCAACTCCGACCATTACTATTAAGATCAGCAGCGATGTTACCGTAACGCCTTCCTACGTCAACAAATCCGGCAGCTCCACCGGCGAGCCTGACAGCAGCAACACTGCACCGAGAACCGGTGACTCGGATTATTCCACCGCCATCGTATTCTCTGTTCTCGCATTTGTAGCCGTTGCAGGCATCATTCTCGGCAAGAACAAACTTAGTTCCGCTGAGTAATTTGACGGTTATTTAAACGAAAATAAATTGTTTACAGCTAAATCCTGTCCTGATTCTTATAGGTTTCAGGATAGGATTTATTTTTTAAGGATTGATTATTATGCACGACAAGAAGAAAAAACGAATATTGTTTATTATAATCGCAATATTGCTCGTAATTGCCGCGATTGCTTGTAGTGCAACGTGGTACTTTAATATCGGCAGATTTAACGGCGACCCGTATAAACATACTTCTTCATCACAATCAAGTACACCAACCGATTCCGACGTTTCATCAAACGTAGCGCCAGTCGACCTAATGCACAGCCCAACTTAAAGAGGATGGGGTAGGGTAACTGCACGATTAACCAAA
>USQH01000073.1 GCA_900556765.1 uncultured Oscillospiraceae bacterium | reverse complement strand
GCAGCTATGTTCGGATCGGATAAACGCTGAAAGCATCTAAGCGTGAAGCCGGCCTCAAGATTAGATTTCCCGTGACTTTATGTCAGTGAGACCCCCGGTAGACTACCGGGTTGATAGGCTGCGTGTGTAAGTGCGGTGACGCATTTAGCTTGGCAGTACTAATCGGTCGAGTGCTTGACCTTCTTTGTAAGTTTACCACAACTTGCTTTTCTTCCCTCTCTTCCACCGCATTGTTCAATTTTGAAGGTGTGTTTAAAACACAATTTTTATATTTGCTTAGAGGTCATCGGCAATAGCTGGTGGCTTTATTTTTTTCTGCTTTGCTATTTATCTGTAAATAACACTACTTTTTTGCCTTTGCTTGTTAAATAAGGTGATAAGGTTATTATGGGGGATTATACTGATTTTTGAGTTTTCGATATTAATAACTGTGTTTCTAATCGTTATAAATTCTTACTACCGATTTGTAAAAATATAGTCGCCGATAGATTTGTATGTGTTTTTACATAAAATGAGCCGTTCATCCTTGATTATAGGACGAACGGCTCTTAGTCATTATAAATTATATGCAAGTTTTTTAGACGTAAGCGGCTTGCTTTAATTTTGAAAATCCGTTTAGTTTAAAATTAAACATAAAATAATGCTACAAATGCACTTTTTATTCGACAGTAACAGATTTTGCAAGATTGCGCGGCTTATCTATGTCGCAGCCGTTTGCTGCCGCCATATAATAACCGAGGAACTGCATAGGAACAACCGACAGCGACGCAGTAAACAAAGGATCGGTCGACGGAATGTACAGCACTTGATCGGTGGTAGTAGTTATCGTCGTGTTGCCTTCAGGAACGATTGCGATTATTTCGGCGCCGCGTGCTTTTACTTCGCGAATGTTGCTCAGCATTTTGTCAAACAGCGCGTTTTGACAGGCAACTGCAATTACGAGTCTGCCCGGTTCGATTAGCGATATGGTACCGTGCTTCAACTCGCCGGCAGCGTATGCTTCGGAATGAATGTACGATATTTCTTTAAGCTTTAGTGAACCCTCAAGTGCCGACGCGTGATCTACATTGCGCCCGATAAAGAAGATATGCTTTTCGGGATAGTATATTGATGCAAGGTTTTGGATTGTTTCCTTTTGAGACAGCAAAGACTCGATTTTCTCGGGAAGTGCAGTCAGTGCGGAAATAAGTTGTGCGTTGCGTTTACTGTCAATGCGACCGAGCTTTCTTGCCATATATATAGCCAGCAGGTAAAATGCCGCGAGCTGTGCCGAATAAGCTTTTGTGGTCGCAACGGCGATCTCCGGGCCGGCCCATGTGTAAATGACATGATCAGCCGCATTTGCGATTGCGCTGGCAACAACATTTACAATTGCCAGCGTTTTAGCGCCAAGACGTTTTGCCTCTTTCAGCGCAGCGAGAGTATCAGCCGTCTCGCCAGACTGGCTGACTACGATGACTAGCGTGTTTTGATCGATCATCGGATCTCTGTAACGAAATTCGGATGCCAAATCGGCCTCAACCTGAATTCGTGCAAGCTTTTCAATTACATATTTGCCGACCATCCCGGCATGATACGCCGAACCGCAAGCGGTTATGATGATCTTGTTTATATCGGTAATACTTTCATCTATTTCTCCGCTGCCAAAGACGACTTCGCCGTTTCTTATACGTGGACTGATTGTGTCGCGAATGACTTTGGGCTGCTCCATAATTTCTTTCATCATGAAGTGGGGATAACCGCCTTTTTCGGCTGCGTCAATGTCCCAGTCTATTTCCTTAACGGTCATCTCGACCTCTTCGCCGTTCATGTTGTATATATGTACGTCGTCTTTGCTGATTACGGCTATCTCGTTATCATTGAGATAGCTGATCGTGCGTGTATGCTCGACCAAAGCAGTTGCATCCGACGCAATATAGTTGGCTCCTTTGCCGATACCGACAATGAGCGGACTGTCCTTACGCACGGCAAAGAACTTATCAGGGCAGTCACGGCAGAGAATACCGAGCGCATACGATCCCTCGACCTTATGCAGCATTTTGATAATGGCGTCCATTACGTCGCCGTCATAGTAATAATCCAACAATTGAGTAATTGTCTCGGAGTCGGTGTCGGACATGAATTTGAATCCGTTTTCGATCAGCGATTCTCTGATCGAAACATAGTTTTCGATAATTCCGTTATGTACGACGGCAAAACGCTCATGCATGCTTTCATGGGGATGAGAGTTGACGTCGTTAGGCTCGCCGTGGGTAGCCCATCGGGTGTGACCGATTCCAACGCAGCCGGAAACGGAGTTTCCGTTGTCGGTGATACGGCGCAGGTTTTCAATGCGGCCCTTTGCCTTTTTAATAATGATGCTGTTATTATCAATTACTGCAATACCGGCGGAGTCGTATCCGCGGTATTCGAGTTTTGAAAGTGTATTCAGTAAGATGGGAGCTGCCTGAACAGAGCCGGCAAAGCCAACTATTCCACACATAATAGATCCTCCTAATGCACACGGTGTATGACGAACCGTATACGAAATCATAATATATTATATTCCATTGCACATTAAAAATCAATGCAAACGGTCAATATTATAATACCATGCCGTAGGTTAGTAATGATGTGTGCAGCCGGACGTGCTCAAAAATTCAAACGCTATGCATTACAAACAGCGGAACGATTTTGAAGTGAAAAGCTTAATTTGGATGAACGCACAATGGAAAAGTGCGTTTTTACGAGAAAAACAGTTTTTAAAATAAACTGCAAAAAAACTGCTACATTTCGTGCTTAAAGCTTTTCGAAAAGAACAGGTATAGGTTGGCGTATGAGAATAACGGCATTTACGGTATAATTAAACAACGGCGCAAAAAAACTTTACACAAATTTGCTGACGAGAAAAAAAGTTGAACAGCTATTTTACCGACATTGATAGTTTGAGAAAATGTTATTTCGGCTGGTAAAACAGATTGCAGAAGCGTAAAGTGACACTGAATAATCGAAATCTGCCGATTAAATGGTGTGGATAAGTAAAATTAACAGTGTAAGAAACTGTGCAACAAAAATAAAGCGCTGCAATTATATACCGATATATAGGTAAAATCCGCAGCAGATTTAATTTCTGCTGCGGATTTGATTAAACCGGGACAGTGCGCCTGTTGAGACACTGCCTCGCTTTTTTTACAGCTCACTTGCTGTTTTTTCAACCTTTTTGCTCATTTCGCTCAGTGCGCCATCTTTGAAAGGCGATGCGATTCCGGCATCGCTAACAAGCTGACCGAACGGCTTTGTACCGCCTGCTTTTGCAAATTTCAGATAGCTGTCGAGTGCCTCGCGGTAATTATCGCGAGATTTCAAAAGGAACCCGATTGCGACTGTTTGAGCAAGGCAATAGTCGATGTAATAAAACGGCGTTTCGTAAATGTGCATTTGATACTGCCAGCGCGTACCTTCTTCAAGATAGGGCAGACCCTCAAAGCTCATGTACGGACGGTACTTTTCCTCACACCGGCGGTAAACTTCTTTTCTCTGCTCAGGGGTCAGGTCATACTGCTCGTACATTATATGCTGAAATTCATCTACGATAACGCCGTAGGGGATAAAGCTGAGCGCCGACAATAAGTGTTTTTTGCGGTATTTGTCGGCGGCGTCTCCAAAAAACGATTCCATATACGGCCAGCATAAAAACTCCATTGACATCGAGTGACATTCGGCTGTCTCCATACCGCCGACGCTCAGTTCAACATCACCGTATTTATAGACAAAGCTTGATGCCAGTGCGTGCCCGAATTCATGCGTGATAACGTCCACGTCGCCGCTTGTTCCGTTAAAATTGGCGAGGATAAACGGCTGTTTATACTTTGCAAATTCGGTGCAGTATCCACCGCCCCACTTGCCGTCGCGCGCGACCACGTCGAAAGCCTCCGCGTCGCGCATTTCGTGCATGAATGCGCCGATCTCCTCCGACATATCGTCGTACATTTTTTGTGCGGCAGTAAATATGCTTTCACTGTCGGTGATAGGCGTAGGTGCTTCGCCGACGGTATAAACGGCGTCGTCGTAGTACATGATACGGTTCAATCCCAGCTCGTTCGCTGTTTGAGCTTTTATTCTCGCGACGCAGGGAACGAGATCGCGCAGTACGTTTTCACGGAATTTTGCCACCATTTCGGCGTTGTAATCGGTACGCCCCATGCGGTAATAACCCAGCTCGACAAAGTTTTTGTATCCCATTTTTTTCGCCATTTTGGTGCGTATCTTGACCAGTCGGTCGTATATGTCGTCCAGTCGGTCGCCTACCTTTGAGAGTCCGGTGCCTATCGCTTCGGCGGCAGATTTTCGTACAGCACGGTTGCTGTCCTCCAAATAGCCGCGCAGTACCGACAGAGGCATTTTTTTGCCGTCGTAGTCAAATTCAAGCTCACTCATAAATTTTGAGTATTCGGTGACGACTGCGTTTTCCTCCTGCGATTCAGCGATTATTCTTTCGTCAAATGCCTTTTTTGCCGTTTCGTAGCTTTTGAAAAGCTGTGGATTAAGCTTTTTTTCGAGTTCGGCGCGAAATGGCGATGACAGCATTATGTCGGCGTAGTCGGTCAGCAGCTTTTCAAACAGCGGCGAATGTTCGTCGTAGTATGCCATTTCCTGAGAGTAAAATTCGTCACGGGTGTTGAGGGTAAAACGACAGTTGGCAAGCGACGCCGCAGTCGAGTATTCGACTATAAGCCGCTTTATATGCGTTTCACGCGCGTTTATGACATCGTCGGTGCACTTTGCGTTTTCGGCGGCATTTTTGAATTTGGCAAAGTCGGCTTTGCCCTCCTCAATAGTGTATCTTTTGTACGGTATTTCGGAAACTTTCATGATTCTGTCACTCCTGCTGAATTAGTGCGTCGGTCAGTCCGACGGCTGCTTAATATGAACGTCCATCTGCGGGAACGGTATTTCGATACCACGCTCGTCAAACGCCTTTTTGACGCCTTCGTTCATGCCGAAGTAAACGTCCCAGTAATCCTCGGTTTTGCACCATACTCTAAGTGCAAAATCGAGCGAGCTGTCCGACTGAGCGATCATTCGCGCTTCGGGGGCGGGATCGGTTAACGTCTTCGGCAAAGCCGCCGCAGTGTCGAGCAAAGTTCTTTTTACATTTTCCACGTCGCTTGAGTAGTCGACCGAATATGTGATATCGACGCGTCGTATATCCTTGGCGGAAAAGTTTATGATGTTGGAATTTGAAAGAGTGCCGTTCGGACAGCTAATGCGTTTGTTATCAAGGGTATCGATGACGGTGTAGAAAATATTTATGTCGGCGACTGTGCCCTCTATGCTGTCGACCTTGATGTAATCGCCAAGTTTGTATGGCTTGAACATCATTATCATCAAGCTGCCTGCAAGATTTGACAGCGAGCCTTGCAGTGCAAGGCCGACAGCCAACCCTGCCGAACCGAGAATGGTGATGAACGAGGTGGCAGGTACGCCGATCGTAATAGCTGCGGCGATAATGACCGTCGCGTTGAGGGCTATTTTTAAAATGTTGCAGATAAATCGGCTTGCGCTCCTGTCCATATTCTTGAACGTGTGCAAATTGGATAGTCTGCCGGCTATCCATTTGGACAGCTTCAGCCCTACTATAAGTATCAGTAATGCATATAACAGCTTAGTGCCTGCCGATGTTCCTAAATCAATTAAAAAATCGCGTATTTCATCTATCATAACGGCATACCTCCGACTAAAATTTGCATTTACCGCTTAATTATACCGCCGCCGATGCCGAATGTAAACCTGAAAAAGAGCAAAAAGCACGCTTAGCGCGGACAATGCCGCAAATTAAGCGTGCTTTTTGACCGTTACGAGTCGGTTTCTTCTGTGCGTTTTGTCTCTGCAATATGCCAAATGTCGCCCGCGTACTCGCTGACCGTGATATCGGAGGAGAATCGGCTGCTTGCGGCAACGTTTGCAAAGCCTTTTTCGGCGAATTTTGCTCTGTCGGCGCTGTCACGGTTTAGACGCAGACGCGTCTCGTACAGATCCGAGAAATCCTGCAGCAAATAGTATTTGTCAGCCGGCTCATGTTCGCCGCCCAAAAGCAGAGAATCGTATATTTCGCGGAATACGCCTGTACCGCCGTCGTCGAGCGTGCCGTCGATCATTGCGTCAAGCGCGCGTTTTATCTTCGGATTCTTATCGTACAGCTTTTTCGGATCATAGCTGTCGCGAATATCGGCAATGGTATCCACCGTTGCGCCGAAAATATAGTTGTTTTCTTCGCCGGCTTCTTTTACAATTTCGATGTTTGCTCCGTCGAGCGTGCCGAGAGTTACCGCGCCGTTCATCATCATTTTCATGTTACCCGTGCCGCTTGCCTCTGTGCCGGCGGTCGATATCTGGACCGATACATCGGCTGCGGCGACCAGCTTCTCGGCATAGGTCACGTTATAGTTGGACAAAAAGGCTATTTTCATCATCGACGATGCGGCACTGTCGCTTTCTATCAGCTTGGCAACCTCGTTTATCAGTTTGATTATACCCTTTGCGCGGCGATAGCCGGGAGCCGCCTTTGATGCAAAGAGATAGGTGGTCGGTGTAAAGTCGGTTATTTCGCCGTCCTTAATGTCAAAGTAAATGGCTAACAGAACCAGTGCATTCAGCAGTTGGCGCTTGTATTCGTGCAGGCGCTTTATCTGTACGTCGAAAACGGTTGTCGGGTCGATGAGTATACCGTCGTGATGGGCTATGAATTCGGCAAGCTGCTCGTGTTTAAGCTGTTTTATCTTTACGAAACTGTCCATTACAGCCTTGTCACCGACAAATGCACGCAATGAGCTTAGCTTTGACATATTCTTTACCCAGTCATCGCCGGCGAGCAGACCGCTTATCAGTTTTGACAGCTCACTGTTGCACAGTCTCAGCCAGCGGCGCTGAGTTACGCCGTTGGTTTTGTTTCTGATCTTGTCCGGATATATTTTGTGCCAGTCGGCGAGAACTTCTTTTTTCAGTATTTCGGTGTGTATCTCGGCAACGCCGTTTACCGCCGCCGAAACATATACCGCCAGATCGGCCATATGCACCTTTCCGCCGCGGATAATAG
>USQH01000072.1 GCA_900556765.1 uncultured Oscillospiraceae bacterium | reverse complement strand
GGTTGAGATCATTTTTCAAAAGGTCGGCAAGACAACGATGCTGCTTGACACATATAACGAGGGGGACAGCATACTTGATTTTGTCGGTCCTCTCGGAAAAGCAACCGAGCATGACGGTATAAAAAAGGCAGCCGTAATCGGCGGAGGAGCCGGTTGTGCCATTGCGTATCCGCAGGCAAAGTCTATGAAAGAAAAAGGCATCGCGGTCGATATGATCGCCGGTTTCCGCAACACCGACCTCATTATTCTTGAGGACGAGATGACTGCGGCAAGCGACAATCTTATTCTGATGACCGACGACGGCTCCAACGGCAACAAGGGCTTCGTTACCGACGCTCTCAAAAAGCAAATCGAAGCAGGCGCCGGCTATGATTTTGTTATAGCTATCGGTCCGCTGCCGATGATGCGTGCCGTTTGCAATCTGACAAAAGAATACGGAATAAAAACGCTCATCAGCATGAACTCGTATATGATCGACGGAACGGGGATGTGCGGCTGCTGCCGCGTTACCGTTGACGGCGAGGTAAAGTTCGCCTGTGTTGACGGTCCCGATTTCGACGGACATCTGGTCGACTTCGATGAAGCTATTAAGCGCAGCAGAATATACGCCGAGCAGGAGCGTAAAGCACGCGATGAGTATTGCAATTTGATGAAAATGGGGGGAACTGACAATGGCTGATATGAAGATCGGACGCACGGCAATGCCCGAGCAGGATCCAAAGGTCCGTGCGACTAATTTTGACGAGGTCGCCCTCGGCTACACCGCCGAAATGGCTGCCGCCGAAGCATCACGCTGCCTTAATTGTAAGCATAAGCCATGCGTTTCGGGATGCCCCGTTAATGTGCGTATTCCCGAGTTTATCGAGCGCGTTGCCGCGGGAGATATCGCAGGAGCGTATGCAATAATCAAATCCACAAGCTCGCTGCCCGCTGTATGCGGCCGCGTTTGTCCGCAGGAAACTCAGTGCGAAGCTAAGTGTGTTCGCGGAATAAAGGGCGAGAGCGTTGCCATCGGCAGGCTTGAACGCTATGTTGCCGACTGCATGACCGATTGTGACAGCGCCGAGCCTGTTGAATCCAACGAAATCAAGGTTGCCGTTATCGGCGGCGGCCCGTCAGGACTGACTTGTGCCGGCGATCTTGCAAAATACGGTTACAAGGTCACCGTTTTTGAGGCGTTCCATACTGCAGGCGGCGTTTTGTCGTACGGTATACCCGAGTTTCGTCTGCCTAAGCGCGTCGTCCGCAAGGAGGTTGAAAACCTCAAAAAAATGGGCGTAGAGGTCATGACCAACATGGTTATCGGCCAGGTGCTTACCGTTGACGAACTGTTTGATATGGGTTACAAGGCTGTTTTTATCGGCAGCGGCGCCGGACTGCCCAACTTTATGGGTATCGAGGGCGAGAACCTGAGCGGCGTTTTCTCGGCAAACGAGTTTTTGACCCGCATAAATCTTATGCGCGCTTTTGATGAAAATTACGATACTCCGCTTTATAAATTCCGTACAGCCGCAGTTATCGGCGGCGGCAACGTAGCAATGGATGCCGCCCGTTCGGCAAAACGTCTCGGAGCAGATAAGGTTTACATAATCTATCGCCGCTCCGAAGAAGAGATGCCTGCCCGTAACGAGGAAATACATCACGCGAAAGAGGAAGGCATAGAGTTTTTACTGCTTAATAATATTAAAAAGATAAACGGTGATGAACAGGGCTGTGTCAACTCGGTCACCTGCGTAAAGATGGAGCTTGGTGAGCCGGATGCAAGCGGTCGCCGCCGTCCTGTCGAGGTGGCGGGCAGTGAGTATGAACTGCCTGTCGATGCAGTTATAATGGCTATCGGCAATTCACCTAACAAGCTGATAACTTCATCCTGCGACAAGCTGGAAACCAACCGCCGCGGCTGCCTTGTTGTCGACGAGGAGACAATGAAAACCACGATGGACGGTGTATATGCCGGCGGCGATGCCGTTACCGGTGCCGCGACCGTCATTCTCGCCATGGGCGCAGGAAAAACAGCCGCAAAATCTATTCACGAGTATCTTTCCGGCAACTCTGCCGATTGATAACGACGGCACTGATTTTCTATATAAATAACAGACACCGGCAGTGATGCTTTTATCCGCTGTCGGTGTCATTTTTTTACCCTTTGCGGCATATATTTTAGCGATATAAAAAATGCAGGGGTGATATATGTTGTCGGGAGAAAAAATGATTGAGGAAATGACGAAAAATGAGGATAAAAAGGTAAAGGATCGCTTGCTGCGCCTGTTATTGACGCAGACGGCGGTGTGCGTTGCAGTGCTTCTCTTTGCGGGAGCATTGCGCCTTATCGGCGGAGATCTGTACAGCGGTGAAAAAAACGCGTACATATCCAATTTCGAGGACAAAACGACGGTAGCCGAAGTGATGAAACAGCTTTCCTCTGCCGTTTCTCCGCAGGAAAGCAAGCCGAAGGAGGATACAAAGGACGCTGTCAGCAAAACTCAGACTACGTCGGAGAAACAGTACGCCGTTATGAGTGAGGATGATTCGTCTGCCTGCATAGTCGATTTTGCCAAGGTTCAGGCGCTCTCCAGTGTCAAAATGGCAAAAAACAACATGATAATGCCGCTGTCGGCATACCGTATAACCAGTGAATACGGTTATCGCGTCAGTCCGATATCCGGTAATTACCGCCTGCACAGCGGTGTCGATCTTGGTGCAGAAAGCGGATCGGATGTATATTCGGTTTTGCCCGGTACGGTGGTCGATTCGGACTATGCTTCTGATTACGGCAACTATGTGATAATTGACCACGGCGACGGATTATGCACCTTGTACGCGCATTGCTCAAAACGGCTGGTCAGCGCCGGTGACAAGGTGTCGCAGGGAGATACGGTAGCGCTTGTCGGCAGTACGGGAGCGTCAACCGGACCGCATCTGCATTTTGAGGTGCGCGTAAATAACGAACGTATAAATCCGCTAAATTTGCTGCCTATCACTTTGACGGCGTGAGCGTTCGCTTTTTCGGTACGGAAGTCTGCGTTACATTTCCGTTCGCGTTTCTGTTGGCACTGTTGCTCGCCGCCGACCGCACGGGGATGATGTCGGTTTCGCTTATTGCGGCGGCGGTGCATGAGACGGGACATCTTGCGGCGCTGTACGCATTGAAAATGCCGCCGAAACGGATAAGATTGCGCTTATGCGGAATACAGATATCGCATACGCAATTGTACGTCGGAGCGCTGTCCCGTTCTGTGGTCGCGGCGGCCGGACCGGCAGCAAATTTTGTGCTGTCGGTCTGCCTTTTGCCTTTTTCGGCGTCTCCGTTTGCGGCACAGCTTTGCGCTGCCGGAATTGTCGTCGGCGTATTTAATTTGCTGCCGTTGTCGGGACTGGACGGCGGCGATATTTTGCGCTGCCTGCTCGGTGCTGTTTGTAAAGGTAAAACGGTTTACATAATTTCAAAAGCGGTTGATATTGCAGTGTCGTTTATGCTTCTCGCCGTCGGTATTTATATTGCCGCCGGTCCCGAGCAGAACCCGACTATGCTTATAGCCGCTGTCTATCTTGCGATATACGCGCTCGCTCTGCACAGATGACTGTTGAAAAAAATCGGCTTTTCGGTATAATGGAAGTACAACTCTTTTTTAGGACGGTATGAAATGGAACTTGAAGATATATTGTTAAAGGTGCAAAAGCCGGGCAGATATATCGGCGGTGAGCAGGGCGCGGTAATAAAGGATAAAAGTAAGATTGACGTGCGCTTTGCCTTTTGCTTTGCCGACAGCTACGAGGTGGGAATGTCCCACCTCGGCATGAAAATACTCTACTCGGTAGCCAATACTCCCGAATGGGCGTGGTGTGAACGTGTGTTTGCGCCGTGGGACGATATGGAAGCGCAGATGCGCGAGCATAATATTCCGCTGTACGCCCTTGAAAGCGGCGATCCGATTAAGGATTTTGACATTATCGGCTTCACTATACCGTACGAGATGTGTTATACCAATATTCTCAATTGCCTTGATCTGGCTGGACTGCCCGTTCGCGCCGCAGACCGTACCGAGCTGTCGCCGATAGTTATCGCCGGCGGCCCGTGTACCTGCAATCCCGAGCCGCTTGCCGACTTCATCGACCTTTTTTCGCTCGGCGAAGGGGAGGAGCTTACCCTTGAAATAATGGAGCTGTACCGCAAGCATAAAAAGCTCGGCTCCGACAAGGCGACTTTCTTGCGCGAAGCGGCACAGTTGGACGGCGTGTATGTTCCGTCGCTGTACGACATTGAGTATAACGACGATCATACGATAAAATCGGTTACACCGCGCGAAAACGCTCCCGCAACGGTGCGTAAGCGCATTATTGCCGATCTCGATAAGTGTCACTATCCTGACAATTTTGTCGTACCGTATCTTGACATCGTTCATGACCGCGCCGTTGAGGAGATATACCGCGGCTGCATTCGCGGCTGCCGCTTTTGCCAGGCAGGCTTCATTTACCGCCCCATACGCGAAAAGTCGCCCGGAGTTGCTAACGCACAGGCAAAGTGCCTTTGTGAGAATACCGGTTACGACGAGTTGTCGCTTTTGTCGCTTTCCACCTCCGATTATTCACAGATAAACGAACTGCTCGCCGAGCTGCTGCCCTGGACGCAAAAGGACAAGATCGGTTTGCAGCTTCCGTCTCTGCGCATAGACAATTTTACCGATGAACTGCTTGAAAAGGTCGCATCGGTGCGAAAATCGGGGCTTACATTTGCACCGGAGGCGGGCACACAGCGTTTGCGCGACGCAATAAATAAAAATGTCACTGAAAAGGATGTCCTTGATACCTGCAAGGTGGCGTTTGACGGCGGTTATACCGCTGTGAAGCTCTACTTTATGATGGGTCTGCCGACCGAAACAATGGAGGATATCGAGGGCATAGCCGAGCTTGCACAAAAGGTTGTCGATTTGTTTTATTCACTTCCCGACAGACCAAAGGGCAGAGGCGTTACCGTTTCAATCTCCTGCGCGACATTTATTCCAAAGCCGTTTACGCCGTTCCAGTTTGAACCGCAGAACGACTTTGACACAATTGAAGCAAAGCAAAAGCATTTGCTTGAGAGTATAAAGACGCGTAAAATTTCCCTTAGTATGCATATGAGTGGCACTTCGCTTATTGAGGCGGTGCTTGCCCGAGGCGACCGACGCGTCGGCAATGTCATTTACACAGCGTGGAAAAAAGGATGTAAATTTGACGGATGGGACGAGTTCTTTGATTTCGATAAATGGAAAGCCGCTTTCGACGAGTGCGGAGTTGATCCTGCGTTTTACGCATATCGCCGCCGCGAATATGACGAGATCATGCCGTGGGATCACATCGACTTCGGTATCAGCAAGCGGTTCCTCGCCCATCAGGACGAGCTTGCTCACAAGAGCATAACAACGCAAAACTGCAGTCAGAAATGCGCCGGCTGCGGAGCTGCCGTGTTTGGGGAGGGTATATACTGTGCGAACGGTAAGAGTGTTTTATAATAAGGTCGGTAAGCTTAAATATATATCCCACCTTGACATGAACAGGGTGGTACTGCGTATGATGCGGCGGGCGCATATCGACGTGTGGTTTACCGAGGGCTTTAATCAGCATCCGTATGTAAACTTTGCATTGCCGCTTTCGCTCGGATTTGAGAGCGAAAGCGAGGCGTTCGATTTTCGCCTTAATGATGATATGCCGTTTGACGAGGTGCTGGAGCGGCTCAAATCGGTTGCACCGAACGGTATGGAGATCACATCGGTCGCCGAGCCTGTTAAAAAGTTCAGCGATATAGCGTTTGCGGATTTTTCAATAACGATAAAGGGTGACTGCTTGGCAAAACTGGTCGATTTTCTTTCGCAGTCGGAGATAGTCGTTGAAAAGACCACAAAAAAAGGTGGGACAAAGCAGATTGATTTGAAGCAAAAGATTGTTCGCAGCTCTGCCGAGATGAACGGCGGCGATACACAGCTTGACATTACTTTGCCTGCCGGAAACAACGACAACGTAAATCCGACTTTGCTTCTTTCCGCATTTTCTGCCGATCTGGCATTAAAACGGATCGTTCGCCGCCGTATCTACGACGGCGAAATGAATGTTTTCGCCTGATGTAAAAAAATGCTTGCATTCTGCCGTTGCGTGTGGTATTATATTCAGGCATGTGATAAACGCCGATCCTTTTCGGCGGTAGTCATTGCCGTCTTTTATTAAACGACAATTGAAGCGGATAGTCCTCTGCGTCCGTATCCTCGGGTGCATGAATGTCTGAAAAATTAAAAGGAGGATTTTATAATGGACGCATTGAAGGAACTCGTCGCTCCTATGCTTAAGGAGGACAAACCTAAATTTAATATCGGTGATGTTATTCGTATCGGTGTTAAGATCCGCGAGGGTGAAAAGGAAAGAATCCAGGCCTTCGAGGGCACCGTTATTGCAAAAAATAACAGCGGCATTGCCGAAACATTTACCGTTCGCCGTGTAGCTTACGGTGTCGGCGTGGAGAGAGTTTTCCCCATCCACTCCCCGAACGTGACCGATATCAAGATTATCCGCAGAGGTAAGGTTCGCCGCTCCAAGCTCTATTATCTGCGCGACAGAGTCGGTAAAGCAGCTAAGGTCAAGGAAAAAATCTAACATTTTAGAAAAAGGGACAGCTGCCTGTCCCTTTTTTTGTTTATTTACGGCTTGGAGATGAAAATACAGATGGCTGATATTCAGGATATACAGTGGTTTCCGGGGCATATGACCCGCACAAAGCGCCAGATCAAGGAATCGATAAAGCTGATCGACGCGGTCGCGGAAATAGTCGACGCACGCGTGCCGATGTCCAGCCGCAACCCCGATTTGACCGAAATGGTCAATAATAAACCGCGGCTGATTCTGCTGAATAAATGCGACGCGGCTGACCCCGACGCTACGGCAAAGTGGATGCGCCGCTTTGAATCGGACGGCGTTCGCGCAATGGCTGTTGACTGCCGCAGCGGCACCGGACTGAAAGCGTTCGTTCCGGAGGTCAAAAAACTGCTTGCCGATCGCATTACTGCACTCAAGGAAAAGGGTATGGGCGGAAAGTCACTGCGAGTTATGGTCGTCGGTATTCCGAATGTCGGCAAATCATCGTTCATCAACAAAATGATCGGCGGAACAAAGGCGAAAGTGGAGGATCGGCCGGGC
>USQH01000071.1 GCA_900556765.1 uncultured Oscillospiraceae bacterium | reverse complement strand
ACATCATCACTTCAAACAATTGAGCCATAACTAATTCTCCTTTCAAACAAGTACCATTATACGCTTGACAAACGATAATGTATAATATATATTTTTTATGTAATCAAGGTTCATATCAGCCTTTTTCGGCATTATTTCGGAGATATACAATTTATCCGGGTCGTCCGACACCGCAAGCAACTCGCCCTCATTTGCAAATGTGACGCTCGATGAGCAGCTAATACCGGGACGAACAAGCAGGGTTGCCATTTGGCGGTCATCATAACGGGAAACAAAGCGTCTTACCTCCGGTCGGGGGCCGATAATGCTCATACTTCCGAAAAGAACATTTATTATCTGCGGCAGTTCGTCGATACGATACTTTCGCAAAAAAGAGCCGACTCGTGTTATGCGCGGGTCGCTGCTTCCTCCCGTCAACTGGCCGCCAAGCTCCGACGCATTGCTTACCATCGTTCGGAATTTAATTATCCCGAAGTCCTTATCATATCTGCCGACCCGACGCTGAATAAAGAATACTCCTCCGCGTGAATCGGCGGCAATGAACACGGCGATTACAGCAAAAGGTATCAGCAGGACTATCAGCGCGATAAATGAAACGATGATATCCAAAAAGCGTTTGATTGCAAGCGAAAGCTTCTTATTACTCAAAATATCGCAATATCTGTATACTGCATCATTTTGCATACTTAGCGGCAATTTCTTGTACAGCCTCGATGACATAGAGCACATCCTCTCTGCTCATTGACGGGTAAAGCGGCAGTGAAATGATTTGTTCAAACATTTTCTCTGTCTGCGGAAAATCGCCGCTCTTATAGCCATATGTTTCGATATAATACGGGTGCATGCACACGGGTATAAAATGAACGCTGGTTCCTATATTGTACTCGTGCAGCTGCTGGATAAATTCGTCGCGGTCAATAGTGAATTTTTTGTTATCGACCATTATTACATAGAGATGATTTGAAATTTTGCCGTAACCGTTATCTTTCAGGTAGGTTATACCGTCGATCTCGTCAAAAGCGGAATTATACATTGCGGCGTATTCGGCACGAATAGCCTGCATTTCATCGAGCTTTTGCATTTGTGCCATTCCGAGAGCAGCGGCGATGTCGGTCATATTATACTTAAAGCCGGGCGCCGTGACCTCGTATTTCCAGTCGCCCTTGCTTCCGTAGCGTGCCCATGCGTTGCGGCTCATGCCGTGCAAAGACAGCACGCTTGCCTTTTCGTACAGTTCCTTATCATCGGTGGTCAACATTCCGCCCTCAGCGGTGGAAATATTCTTTGTAACATAAAAACTGAAGGCGGTGGCGTTGCCCATGCCGCCGACTCGCTTGCCCTTATACTCGGTCGACAAGCCGTGCGCCGCGTCCTCAAGCACAAACAAACCGTGCCTGTCGGCAATGTCGTTTATCGCGTCCATATCACAGCTTTGACCGGCGTAATGAACCAGAACTATCGCCTTGGTTTTATCGGTTATCGCGGCCTCAATCTTATCGGGATCAATAAGCCCCGTTCGGCGGTCAATATCGACCAAAACGGGACGCGCGCCGGTATGAACGATATTATTTACTGTCGAGCAAAAGGTCATCGGTGTGGATATTACCTCATCGCCTCTGCCGATCCCCGCCGCTAATAGAGCAATATGCATTGCCGCCGTACATGAATTGACTGCGACGGCATACTTTGCGCCGACATAATCGGCAAAGCACCATTCAAAATCACGCGTCACCGAGCCTTTTGTCCACCAGCCCGAGCGTATAACGGCGGTAACTCGGGTTATCTCGTCGTCATCTGAAAACGGCTTGCAGTACGGTAAAAAATCTTTGCGTTTATTCATTGCTGTCACTGCTCATTTCATTATGATTAAATGTAGGTACTATCATTTTCACCTGTGAAAACATCTTTTGCGGAGATTCCTCACTGATTGTTTCCTTAAGGTCGTCAAGATGGGCGCGAAGCTCGTCGTAATCATAAGCGACCGGTTTCATAGAAACAATCTTGTCATTGCCGGTTTTATCAACATCCTCATCGGCAAGGCTGATTTCCTCAAACAGCTTCTCTCCCGGACGCAGGCCGGTAAACTCGATCTTTATATCAACATTAGGCTCGTAACCGGACAGTCGGATCATATCACAGGCAAGATCGTAAATTTTCACCGGTTCGCCCATATCCAGCACAAATATTTCTCCGCCGTTTGCCATGGCTCCGGCATCCAACACGAGCTGCACTGCCTCCGGTATGGTCATAAAGTAGCGGCGCATATCGGGGTGGGTAACGGTGACGGGTCCGCCCTCGTTAATCTGCTTTTGAAAATAGGGCACGACGCTGCCGTTTGAACCGAGCACGTTGCCGAATCGAACGGCGGCGAAATCGGTATCCGAATTTTTGTCGAGCATCTGTATCGACAGCTCGGCAATGCGCTTTGACGCTCCCATTATATTGGCGGGATTTACCGCCTTATCGGTAGAAATAAGAATGAATTTTTCGACGCCATGGGCTATTGCGGCCTTTGCGACGTTTATCGTACCGAAAACATTGTTTTTTATGGATTCCTTCGGGTTTATCTCCATCATCGGGACATGCTTATGCGCCGCCGCGTGGAAAATAAGTTCGGGCTTGTACTTCGTAAGCACCTCATCAAGGCGCGCCTCATCACGAATAGAGCCAAGGACGGTAATATGCCTTCCGATGCCGTAAACGTCCTTTAATTCATTGTCGATGAAAAACAGGCCGTTTTCATTAATATCGAATATTATAAGCTTTTCGCATCCGAACGACATTACCTGACGGCAAAGCTCGGAACCGATAGAGCCTGCACCGCCGGTTATCATGACGGTTTTGCCCTTTATAAAGCGGCTGATGCTTTCCATTTTCAAGTTAACGCTGCTGCGTCGAAGCAAATCCTCAAAATTGATGTTTGATACGCTGGCGTTTTCAAGGTCGACATCGTCGATTGTTCCGTACCGTCTGATCCGGCAACGACACTCACTGCACACATTTACTACATATTTCAGCAGTTCGCGGCTGGCGGTAGGCACAGCAACAATGACCTCATCGGCATTATATCGCTTGATAGCCTCTTTGAGTTTTGAACGGTCACCGTAAACGCGTATGCCTCGCACACGCTTTCCGATAAGGTTTTCATCATCGTCAATAAAAACCACCGGTTTCACAAGCTCCTGTGAACGGTCGAGCTTTGATATAAGGAACTCGCCCGCTTCGCCTGCGCCGAAAACAACTATGCGCCGCTGTCCCGAATATCCGGAAAGGCGCAGGAAGCGCGCTCTGACTGTAATGGCTATCTTTACGCATGAACGACCAAGCATCATAAACAGGAACATGAACGCGGTCATTATTAACATGATATTCGGGGTAAGCTCCTGATTATTCGGGAGTATTCCGGAAATAAACATCAATTTTTCGGAATAATAAAATCCGACAAATCCAAGCCACGCCGAAACGAGCTGTTTGAACGCGTCGTTAAAGCTGACTCGTTTGAGCACCGAGCTGTAACAGCCGAAAGCGCTGTTGAGTAACATCATGATAATGCTGAAAATAACAATATAGTAGCCCAAATTCTCATACAGAGAAGGCGGAATAAACAATGAGCTTGACGGATAACTCTTTGAGTCATATTTTAGACGAAGACCGATATACAAAGATACAGAAACGCAAAAGCAGTCCCACAGCATAAGCATGGCCGTGGATAACCATCTTTTGATCTTTATCATTTAAACACCCTCAGTTATGTTCTTTAAAATACAAAAAACCAAGTTAATTATAGTTTTTTTTTTATGAAAAGTCAATATATACATAGTCTATATACTATTACATAGTTAATACAATCGATCTGCATAATTGCTATACAAAAAATATCACGGGCGGTACATATCCGAAAAAATATGTACCGCCCGTAAAAGCCGCTGTATTTATTGAATGTAACTAAAAAACAATTATGACTGTGAGTAGCGAGTATGCCAAACCATGCACAAAAGCAGGCTGATGCAATTGTACAGCAACAAGCACCTGAGATTAAGCATTTCGAAAGATCCGGTAGCAGCAAAAATGCCGAATATCATCAGTGCAACGCCGATAAGAATAAGCCGAGACACAATGTCCATGTGCGAATACTTGACAAGGCGCAGAGCCGCAATAATTCCTTTTAGATAGCCGCGAGTACTGCCGCACAGCATTGCGGAATTGTTGGTCTTTTCCGCTTTTTCATAGACGATCTCCGACTCGTGCGACATCACCTTTACGCTCTCTCTGTATAGTCCGAAATAGTCGGCGACCATTTCCTCGGTCAAATTCGGGTCGCAGGTCTTTACAAGGATTGTCATGCCCGAATCGACCAACTGATGAAGGTGATGCTCAATTTGCGGATCGGCGGTATATCCTACAATAAACAGTGCCGCAAGCTCGCCCTCTGACGCAAAATAGACCGGAAAATATCCGTTTGCGACAATTTTTTTATCGACGCTTATGGGCGGCACTTCGATTCCGTGCGTTTCCATTATCATACGGTTACCGATCAGCGTTTTCTTGCCGCCGACCCAACCGGAAAGTCCCATTTTATCCTCATATGCTATTGAATCAACCAACGGCATTTTTTCATCGGCGGCTATGTTGCTGAACATACCGCACATGGTGCTGTTCGCCGATTCAAGCAAAGCCGACGCGTCAATTATTGCGCGGTCAAGAGGCAAACCGCCGAATGTCTTTATATCGTAGAGTTTAACATTATCGCCGCTGAAGAGGTCTGCGCCGTTAACCATCACGACATTGGAGTTGGCAACCTCCTCGCCGGTAAGAAAGCCGCCGATAACAGCGTCTTCGTTTTTAAGCGCGGAGTTTATATTAAGCATCGCTACAACATCGCCAAGCACGCTGCTCGCAGGCGTGAAAATGCACATTGCGCCGCAAAATCCCGCGACTGCAGTGGCAATATCCTTGCTCATCAGGCCGAACAGCACGGCGAAAGCCGACGAAAACAGAATAGCTGCCAAAGTTATTTTACTGCAATTTTCATCGTAAATGCCGTTTGACGTTGAAAACTCAACAAATTCCTGAACATCCTTTATGTTACGGCGAGTCATAACGCGGTAAGCAAACGATCCGTCAGCGTCCATGATGCGCTCCGAATCATGACCGTCAACGAAACTCAGAACGGTCTTTTCATCCTCATTTGCAATAAGGTTGAAATTTGAAACGGTAACATTCATTCTGATAAATTTGCCCAAAGAGAGCAATGTCAGAATAACACTTGAATAGACGGTAAACACTGCGGCGGCGCTTGTAACCGTAACGGAGAAAATTCCGAAAATCGTCTGTGCAAGCGATGCAACCGATGTGAGCGACGGCAACAGATCCATTTCTGCGTCGCCCTCTGTAAAGTAAGCTATTGATTTCAGGCACTCAAAATTGACCGCAAGTGCGGCAATATTCAGAACCGCCATTATCGTCCAGAACGTGGGAGAGCAAACGGCAACAGGCAGCGCACCGCACACTAAAAGCAGGGCTGCAAGCGAAATCAGAGCGGTCACGATCGTACGCACAAGATAGCTTCTGCGTCGTGAAATGAGTCCGCGGCGAACATCGTATTCGTCATCAAAATTGCGGTACTCAGGAATATCTCCGCCTTTGTTTTTCCTTCTGCCGTCGTATTCATAATCGTCATCGCGTTCTCTGCCGAAAAGTTCCTCGTCCAAGCCTGGAAATTTGCCGATCGGTGCGACGGCATCCATAAATTCATCAATCGGTACATCGTCACCATTCGATCTGACAGGCGTAATATCCGGCAAATCGAAGCCGATGTCGTCAGACTCATCGTAAGCAGCTCGGTCACTATCATTTTCAAAAGCGGCATCATCGCTTTCCGCATTTTTTTCGATGTAATCGGAAAATTCGTTAGGAACATTGCCATAGTCATCTGCGGACATATTCTCAGCGTCAATATCAGTCAAACCGATCTCCACGCGATCGGGCAGCACATCGATTCCTTCAACCTCATCGTAACTAGGCTCCGTATCGGAAAAGCGAACATCGGTATCAAACGACAACTGAAGATCATCATTCTCAGCCGCAGTATCGCTATCGGCGGAATCAATATCGGTCGAATAATCACTGTTGTTTATGTAATCATCTAAATCGGTATCATCCTGAGTATAAAGGGGTGCTGATGCAGGCTTTTCATCGGTAACATCGTCCGTTTGAACCGACTCGGTATCGGAAACTGAATCTTCAACGGCAGACGATTCCGGAAAGCTGTCAAACGCGGCGTTCAAATTCATTGCATATGTGTTATCCGTATCGCCCGACACGTCTTGAGACGAAATATTAAACACATCGGCACCGTACTCATAATCCTCATCATTGTCATCAGCAAAAGGCTCGGCGGCCTCTGATTCAGGCGCCGCTTCGGGTGCCGATTCTTCAAAGCGGGAAAAATCAAATTTCGGTTTATCGACCGTTTCGGGCTGAGCCGTCAGCGGCTCGACATCTTCGACATCAAGCTCTCCCTGTGCCGCATTAAAGTCTTGACCGTTTTCATTGTTTTCTGACTCGGCATCCTGCTGCGAGGCATCCTTACTGCGTATTTTTTGCAGTTTTTTGAACACAAGCTGTGCCGCACCGGAATAATTGTTTTCGCTCGATTGACTGTTACCTTCAGCGCTTGAAACAGGCTTGTCCGCAAAGAAACCGTTCGTTTTTTCGTTTTCCGACTGGTCTGAATTTACGGCCGATTTCATTTCATTCGAAGTTTCTGCATCGGTGGAAGTCAGTTTATTCGGATTAAAAGATTCAAACAAGCTGCCCTGCACAGCAGTCTGTCTGCGCTCTCCGCTGAAAGAAAAGCCTTTTTTCAGTTCATCCGCAGTAATGGCGTGTGGCGCCGTGCGCGACAATGCATTCTGCGTTGAATGCTTTTGCATATTTTTAGAAAAGCGCATTTGCTCCATCTCGATGCGCTCCTCGCGCTGCATATCCTCAATGATACGGTCACGCTTCACACGAGAATTCTTTCGCTCTGCAGCAGCAGCGTAGGCAGAGAAATCAAAGGCTTCCTCTTCCTCGTTGTCATCGGCTACGACAAAATTCTCCAACGGAGAATCAAAATCAAAATTCAGTTCATTATCACGATCGTTCATTTGTCCGCACTCCCAAAACGGTTAGTTTCTGAATTTTATAATCTCATACATAAATAC
>USQH01000070.1 GCA_900556765.1 uncultured Oscillospiraceae bacterium | reverse complement strand
CGGCGATATTTTGACGATGCAATCAGCTTTGCGGTTGTCTTTATCTTAGGGTTGTCCTTTCCCGAAATGTACTCGAACACTGTTTTTTCACTTCCCGATCACTGCTTTTATATTGAGCAAAACACGCCCGAGTTCATCGAGCGTGTTTACAATTATTTCGCTAAAGCGTCCTTTGAGGTCTTGACGAGTGCTGCAAATCCGTCAGCATCATTGACAGCGATCTCGGCAAGCATTTTACGGTTGATCTCAATGCCGGCCTTTTTCAGACCGTTCATAAAGGTTGAGTAATTCATGCCGTTGATCTGAGCAGCGGCTGAAATGCGTGTGATCCACAGACGGCGGAAATCACGCTTTTTCTGCTTACGTCCGATATAGGCATAGTTGCCGGACTTCATAACCGCTTCTTTCGCGGTCTTAAAGAGCTTGGACTTTGCACCGAAATAACCCTTTGCGAGTTTTAAAGTTTTCTTTCTTCTTTTGCGCGTCATCATAGCGCCTTTAACACGAGCCATTTATAAATACCTCCAATTTAATGTGCCGAAACCATGCGGCACTCCATTTTTATTTGTACGGAATAAGGCGCTTGATCTGCGCTGTGTTCGTCGTATCGGCAGTTACCTGCTTGCGAAGATTTCTCTTGCGCTTTGTGGTCTTCTTGTTGAGAATGTGAGATTTGAAAGCATGAGCGCGCTTAACCTTACCGTTTTTGGTGAGCTTAAAACGCTTTTTTGCACCGCTGTGCGTTTTGATCTTAGGCATTATTGAGTCCCCCTTGTGTGTTGTAGGTTATTTTATTTCTCGACAGACTTGGGCGCCAGAAACATAAGCATATTTCTGCCGTCAAGCTTGGCGGGCTTTTCGACATTACCATACTCCGAGCAGTATTCGGCAAAGCGCTTCATATTATCGAGGCCGATATTCTGGTGACCCATTTCTCTGCCGCGGAAGCGAATGGAAACCTTAAGTTTATTGCCGGCTTTCAGGAATTTTATGGCCTGATTGCCCTTTGTTTCAAAGTCATGCGTATCAATGTTGAGAGAAAGGCGAATTTCCTTTGTTTCAACAATATGCTGATTTTTCTTGGCTTCCTTTTCTTTTTTTGCCTGTTCAAATCGGTATTTTCCGTAATTCATGATCTTGCACACCGGCGGAGTTGCCTGCGGCGCGATCTTTACCAGATCGAGTTCCTTTTGGTTGGCAAGCTTCTGTGCGTCCCTGGCACTCATAATGCCGAGCTGGGAGCCGTCGTCCGAAATGACTCGTACCTCTTTGTCAACGATTTGCTCGTTGATAGCAAGTTCTTTACTGCTAATGGGATATAGCACCTCCAAAATAAAATCAAAGCACGAACAGATCAAATCATCTGTTCGTGCTCAATAAAGCATAATCACGGCGCAATTAAACTGTGCCGAATACGTTATTGACCCGAACGGACGAAACCGTAAAAGGTGAGAACAGCGAACTGCTCTGCTTTGTTACCTGACTATTTTATAACAAACGAATGGAAATGTCAACTATTATTTTGACAAATACTGAACATATTCTTCAAGGCACATATTTTTGCTGTTCATTTCAGCCGCATTTTCCCTGCCGACGTAGCGATAATGCCACGGCTCGTATATTACGCCGGTGACACTTTCCTTGTCTTTCGGATAGCGCATGACAAATCCGTATTTTTCTGCGTTATTGCGTAGCCATTTCAGCGGTTTGGTATTCTCATACTTATCCTCGAGATAGTTAAAGTCGATTGCCAAACCCAGATTGTGATCGCTGGTACCCGGAATAGCAACTATGGTCGCCGCCTTTTCTTCGGCTGCCTTTTGAGAATATCCCTGCTTGAGGAAATAGTTCACCTTGTTGTTATACAGCGTAGTCTGGCGACTGTATGAGCGGTAAGCCGACAGCGCGACCAGCTTAACGCCGTCGTCAGACGCCGCATTTATCATCTCTATCAGGTCGTCATAAACCCTTGCATCTATCTGATAATTGTCGCTGCCTTGGCAATACTGCGAGCCGATATATTTGGTTTCCGGCTCGTAATTTTCAACTTTGTTCAGGCGGTTTGCAAGAAGCAGACGCCAATCGTCCACCTGACCGACAAAATTTAAAACGGTGTATTTGCTGTTTGATGAGCTGGCTGTACTGCTCGATGAAGTCGACGAAGGTACTTTGCTCGATACGGCAGATGTCGTGCCGATTGACGAACCGGACGATACATCATCCGACTCGCCGGTTGATACGTCGGAGCTGTCGATGATAACGTCAGACGACTGATCGGTAAGTACTCCGAGCGAGTCCTTATAGTCCTTTCTCGCGCATGCAACAGCAACTATCAGTAAAACCAATACCGCAACCACTGCAACAGCCGTAACTGCTAAAAACGGCTTTTTGTTGATTGAATACTGCTGATTATATCTTCTGTCTATTTGACTGTATCTTTTTTGCACGAACGACCACTCCTTTATTTATTCTGTAATTTACTTTCAATTATGGTTTTAACTTCATCGATCCCATCGCCCTTTACGGCAGAAACGGCAACAACGGGAATATCCTGTCCGAAGTTTCCGACAATAGATTTTATACGCTCGGTCTGCTCGGCAAGCTGCGTTTTGTTAAGCTTGTCGCTCTTTGTCATAACAACGATAAAATCATATCCGCTTTCTTTCAAGAACGATATCATGTTCAAATCATCCTTGGACGGATCGTGGCGAATGTCAACGAGCTGTACCACCAGCCGTATATCACGATTGCTGTTAAAATAATGCTCCATTAGATCGGCAAAGCGCATTTTTTCCCTGTCGGGGAGTTTGGCATAGCCGTAGCCCGGCAGATCGACAAAGCGCACGTCATCGAGACGGAAGAAATTGACTGTAATCGTCTTTCCGGGCACGGAGCTGACGCGAACGAGCGATTTACGGTTAAATATCTTATTCATCAGAGAGGATTTGCCGACATTTGACCGACCCGAAAAGGCAATCTCAGGAAAATCGGATGTCGGTAACTGCTTAGACGTGCCGTAGGATGCTTCATAATACACTTTATTATAATTCATTATATACTCCTACACCGTAACGGCGGGCACTGCTGCCGCGGAATTTTGCTTGGTTTTGGGTGCGCATTGCTGAGGCTTTGTTTTTTTGCAGACAAGAGCGGTATCAAGCACCTGCTGCATGTTACTGACGACGACAAATTCGATGTTTTCCTTAACGCGTTCGTCAAGCTCAGAAAGATCGGCACGGTTTTCCTCGGGAACGATGACCTTTGTAATTCCTGCGCGATATGCCGCCATTGTCTTTTCCTTCAGTCCGCCGATAGGCATTACCTTTCCGAGCAGAGTTATCTCTCCCGTCATCGCTACGTCGTGCCGTATCGGTGTACCGGTCAGCGCAGATACAAGCGCCGTAGCCATAGTTATTCCGGCAGAAGGCCCGTCCTTCGGCACAGCCGATTCGGTGGCATGAATATGAACATCCTTATTCTTGTAAAACTTCGCGTCAATGCCATACTCTGATGCAATGCTGCGAACGTAGCTGACAGCGGTCTGTGCAGATTCTTTCATAACATCGCCGAGCGAACCGGTAAGCACGATCTTGCCCGTTCCCTCCAATGCCGACGCCTCGATCTTCATAAGCTCGCCGCCGACAGATGTCCATGCAAGTCCGTTGACCGTTCCGACCTCGTCAAAGCAATCGACAACTGTTTCGGGTCGATATTTTCTGACGCCGAGCTGTTTATTAACATCTTTTGCGTCAATACGCACAGACGTGCGTTTATTTTCAACCAAATCGACCGCCGCCATACGGCAAAGCGCGGCAATGTTTTGTTCCAGCTTACGCACACCTGCCTCGCGAGTATAATAATCTATCACCTCGTAGACAGCGTTTTGCGTAATTTTGCAATTTTTCGGTGTCATGCCGTGCTTTTTAATCTGCTTCGGAACGAGATATTTCGTCGCAATCCTGAACTTATCCTCGCGTGTATAGCTCGGCAGCTCGATCAGTTCCATGCGGTCGCGCAGCGGTCCCGGAATGGCACTTTCATCATTCGCTGTGGTAATAAACAGTACGTGGCTAAGGTCATACGGCAGATCAATGAAATGATCGCGGAAGGTGCTGTTTTGCTCGGGATCAAGCGCCTCAAGCAGCGCCGCCGAGCAATCGCCCTTAAAATCACTGCCGATCTTATCAATCTCGTCAAGAAGGATCAGCGGATTTGACACTCCTGTTTCGGAGACGGCGGCAATGATGCGTCCCGGCATCGAGCCGATATATGTACGGCGGTGACCGCGAATCTCCGACTCGTCCTTAATTCCGCCGAGTGAAATTCGGGCGAATTTTCGCCCCATGCACTTGGCTATCGAACGAGCGACCGATGTTTTTCCTACACCGGGCGCGCCGACAAGACAGATTATCTGACCGCTGATATCGGGCGACAGCTTTTTAACGGCAAGCAACTCGATAATACGGCGTTTAACATCTGTCATCCCGTAATGTTCACGCTCAAGTATCTTGCGCGATTTTTCGATGTCTATCGAATCCTTTGAATAGGTTTCCCACGGCAATTCAAGGCAGGTATCAAGATAGCCGCGTATGACCGTTTCCTCATGGGAGCCTTGCGGCATTTTTTCGATCTTCGCAACCTCTTTATCAAGCTTTTGCTTTACTACGTCGGACGCCTTCAGCTTTTTGATCTTTTCCCTGTATTCGCGCAGGTCGTCCTCTTCCTCATATCCGTTTCCGAGCTCGTCGTTAAGCACCTTTAACTGCTCACGAATGTAATACTCGCGCTGGTTTTCATCAATGTTTTTCTGAACGATGCTGTTAATTTCGTTATCATAACGCAGTATCTCGCACTCACGGTTTATAATTACTATAAGCTGCTGAAGCCTTGCGACCGGACTGAGCGACTCTAATATAGCCTGCTTGTCCTGATACTGCAACGGAATATTTGCGGCAATATAGTCGGCAAGATGACCTGTATCTCCGTCGACCATCGCGTGATTAAGCACATCTGCCGACAATCTCGGCGACAGCGACGAATACTGCTCCAGCGCTTCCCGAGCTGTGCGGATAAGCGCAACCTTTTTAAGTTCTGCCGCGCGTGAATACTTTTCTATGCACTCGGTAACGGTAACGTAGTAGCACGGTTTGTCGGCAACGACTTCGTCCACTCTGGCGCGGCAAACGCCCTCTACCATTACGCGAAGTGCATCGCCCGGCATTTTCAGCACTTGTTTAACGACGGCAATACAGCCGATATTGTACAATTCGTTCGGCTTCGGATCTTCGACGGTAACATCCTTTTGAGTTATCAAAAAAATGGTCTGATCGGTTTCCATTGCACGATTTATCGCCGCGACGGATTTATTTCGTCCGACGTCAAAATGCAGCAGCATACCCGGAAATACAACTACTCCACGAAGTACGAGCATAGGCATTGTATTATTATTCATTGAATTGATCTCCCCATTCTGTTGAAAGCTATTATACTACAACATCTTTACATTTTCAACAGCTTAAAAAAGTATAATTACGGAAGGTATACAAACAATAAAATCCGAGGTGGTAAATAAATGAATACTAAAATTAAAGAGATCAAGGCACGCCAAATATTCGATTCGCGCGCCAATCCGACAGTTGAGGCAGAGGTAACTCTTGAAAACGGTTTTTCCGGCAGAGGCGCCGTGCCGTCCGGTGCTTCCACCGGCAAACACGAGGCTGTCGAATTGCGTGACGGCGGCACCGAATACGGCGGCAAAGGAGTCAGTCAGGCTGTTGCAAACATCAACACCGAGCTGAACGAGCTGTTGTGCGGCAAGGACGCCGCCGAAATTCACGACACAGACAAAATAATGATTGAAGCCGATGGCACGGGCAACAAATCGCGGCTCGGTGCAAATGCGACACTTGCCGTGTCTATCGCCTGTGTAAAAGCCGCGGCAGCGGCGTACAGACTGCCGCTGTATAAATTTATTGGCGGAGTAAATGCCGCAGTTTTACCCGTACCGATGATGAACATTTTGAACGGAGGCGCTCACGCCGACAACAACATTGACATTCAGGAATTTATGATAATGCCTTTCGGCGCAAAATCGTTTGCTCACGCAATGCAGATGGGAACAGAAATATATGCCGCATTAAAAAAGCTGCTGAAATCCAAAAATTTACAAACTGCCGTCGGTGACGAAGGCGGATTTGCACCCAATTTGGAGTCGGACGAGCAGGCTCTGGAGCTGCTGGTCGACGCCATTCAATCGGCAGGATATAAAGCAGGCAGTGATGTTAAGATCGCATTAGACGCCGCGGCAAGCGAATGGTGCAAAAACGGCAGCTATATTCAGCCCAAAAGCGGACGAACGCTTACATCCGAGGGACTGGTAAACTATTTTCAGAAGTTGTCGGAGAAATACCCCATATATTCAATCGAGGATCCGCTTGCCGAGGATGACTTTGACGGATTTTCAAAGATTACGCAGAGGCTCGGCGGCAATGTACAGATAGTCGGAGATGACTTGTTTGTTACAAACATCAACCGACTTCGCGAAGGTATAAATTCCGGCAGTGCAAACGCCATTCTGATAAAGCCGAATCAGATCGGCACGGTCAGCGAGACCATTGAGACAATACGGCTCGCTGTCAGCAACAATTACAATACGGTCATGTCGCATCGCAGCGGTGAAACCGAGGACAGCACCATTGCCGATCTTGCGGTTGCGCTGAATTGCGGTCAGATCAAGACAGGCGCTCCTGCGCGCAGCGACCGCGTTGCGAAATATAATCAGTTGCTACGCATTGAGCAGCAGCTCGGCGAACGCGCAAAATACGGCTTCGCCTCTCTGTAACACACGCACAAAACGATCCTCGAAAAAGCGAATGAACTTTTCGAGGATCGTTTAAAAATTCTAATTATAAACACACTATTTTCGTACGGCAGGATTCCGTATATTTTCAAGTGCTTGCCATGCCCATTTTTTAAATTTTCACAGTTTGACTTTGTATCCTCAATGATGGCATCGGATTTTCAGGATATTCGCATCAGGAAAATGCTTCAAGAGCTTTTGCCCGACCCTCCGGGTCTCTTTTGCTGAGGTAATCCTGTACATATTGTGTTATGTTCGTCCACCTTTTTTCAAGTTGCTGTATTCGATGATTAATAAGCTTGCTTGATGTAAGTATGCCGCCGAAAGTGCCGAGTGCAATGCCGGCAAAGGCGATAACTGCCACCACTATATCTGTTGGCATCGCATTTACCCC
>USQH01000069.1 GCA_900556765.1 uncultured Oscillospiraceae bacterium | reverse complement strand
TCGGCATAGCGGATATCGGCGGGTATGGTTCCCTTACTGTCGGTCAGATAAACCGAAGAATCGTACGAATAAATTACAGGCACGTCGGGTGTCGAACCGAATACGGAAAAGCCAATGTTAAAATAGTTTCCTAAGGCAATGACTGCAACAATACACATTGCCAGTACGGCAGTAAGACCGCCTCCGATACGCATTTTTTTCTTTGTCTTTTTCGACATCACTTGTCTGAATTTCGGAAAGTTAAAACCGAGATTTTCAACCGTATCGTTAAACGGCACATCAAAAAGGCTTGTCTCCGAAACATAAAACTGTTCGTCAACCGGTTGCTCATCGACGCCGGCAATCGCATTGAAATATGCGGCACGCTGCTCGGCAGTACCGATTTGTGACTCGGCAAGAGTTCGGGTCGGCGCAGCTGCTTTTCCACCGTCATCGGTGCCGTCGTCATTTATTTTTACGTCACCGCTTTTCGCGGACGCGGAAGGATCGTCTGCATTTGAGTCGGAGACAGGACGCTCTGCGTTCGGGCGCACCGAACCGCTGCTGCCCGGGCGCATCCAAACATCATCGGGTTCCTGCTCAGGCTGAACGAATACATTCTCTGACGATGCGGCGCAAACAGTACACACTCCGCTCTCGGGAAGCGGGTTGCCGCATTTTTCACATTTCACTGCGAACTTGCCTCCTTGAAACTACCGAACGCCCGACAAACCGGACGCATCGGGGCAAAATATAATACGAATATCGAATAAAGCGTCAAAAGTGCCAAAAAAGCGGGCATTTATAACACCCGCTTTACTGTTAGGCAACGATTACTTTTTCTTATTTTCTTTCGGTACGACGAACTGCATGATGTTTTTTACCGGTGCAAGCAGATGCGGTGCATAAGTGGTCATATAACCGCAGGCGCGTTCAAACAGTTTGTCGTCGTCTCGTACCGCTCCGGTAACAACGGTATAGGAGATAGTGCTTTGGACGTCATAGTTGCCGTCGACATAAAATTCATCCAGCATTTCGAACATTTTTGCTATCGGCTTTTTTTCATTTGCCTGCAACAATTCCTTTAGCTTTACTGTAGCAGTCTCGCTGAAAAATCTTTCATACATAAAGCCGCCGTAAGCCTCAACATCCGCTTTGTACTTATCCTTGTAAGCCGGATAAAGGGTCAGAAAACGATTGCAAAAAGCGTCCTCGCCCGGAGTAGCGCCCGGCGCCGCCTTTGTCGGCAGATCGACCGACGAGGTGCGTGTGCGCTTTACGCCGAAAATGCCGTTAAGCGTATCGACAAAATCACCGCCGACCGACTTAGCATCTTTTTCGGTATATCCATCGTCAAAGAGATACATCGACTTGTTAACAAACTCGACGCTGTCATCACCGTTAAGCTCGGCGACGTCAAGCATAAACAGCTTGCGTTCCTCGTCATACCAAATCTTGATGGCGTGAGTTGCATTCATATAAACGACATCGTCGCCATCCTGACGGACAAGCTTTTGTGCGGCAAAAACCGGCTCCAATTCTTTTATTATAACACCGAGTGCGGCTTCGTTCATGTACATGATCCTCCGTTAGCAATACGAATTTATCGTATTATACCATAAACAAAACCGTTTGTCACCTGAAATTTACGATTTATTTATATATAATATTTGTCTTTGCGAAAAACTATGGTATAATAGTATGAATCATTTGACCGAAAAGGAGCATATTATGCCCGACCTTTCAAACTACAACACACTACGTTCGGTACTGGAGCGCAACGGCTTCAACCTCAAAAAGTCGCTCGGACAAAATTTTTTGATCGATCCGACCGTCTGCCCTGCCATGGCCGACGAGGCGTGCGCCGACGCCGACGGAATAATCGAAATCGGGCCGGGCGCTGGCGTGCTTACCGCAGAGCTTGCAAAGCGGGCAAAAAAAGTTGTCGCCGTCGAGATTGACAAAAAGCTCGAACCGGTACTGAAAGAAACTCTGGAGCCTTACGGCAACGCCGAAGTCGTATTCGGCGATATAATGAAAATCGACCTTGCCGCGCTTATTGAAGAAAAATTCAAAGGCATGGATGTGGCGGTATGCGCCAACCTGCCGTACTACATAACCTCACCCATCATAATGTCGCTGTTGGAGCGGCAAAAGGGACTTAAAAGCATTACAGTAATGGTTCAAAAGGAAGCAGCGGAGCGGCTTTGCGCCGAAATGGGCACACGCGAGTGCGGTGCAGTTACCGCCGCTGTGCGCTACTACTGTGCGCCGAGAGTGCTGTTCGGAGTTGACCGCACATCATTCATGCCGCCGCCCAAGGTTGACAGCGCGGTAATTAAGCTTGACATAACCGACCACCCGACGGTCGATGTTGACCGCGACGCGTTTTTTAAGGTCATAAAAGCCGCATTTTCCATGCGCAGAAAAACACTTGCGAATTGCCTGTCTGCGGGGTTAAAGCTTGACAAGGCCGCTGTATACGAACTGCTGGACAGCTGTTCGGTCAACCGAGACGCACGCGGCGAACAGCTTACAATGGAGCAGTTTGCAGAGCTTGCAAAAGCGATAATAAAGGAGTGAACGAATATGCATTTTGATCCGTATGAGCCAAAAAAAGACCGTAAACGCAGAATACAGTCGAATATTTCTCTTGCGGTAATAATAGCGCTGTTTATATTTGGAATTATCCTAATGATGCTGCCGAACAACTACGGCAAAAAATATTACTTTGACAGCACCACTACTCAGGTTCATACATTTGCCGAAAATATTTCGGACCAAAACGAGTTTTCAGAGCTTTACAAGGCTATGATCGTGCCGACAAACGAGTTTGAAATGGACAACGGATTTTCAAAGCAATATCCGACGGCGTCAAAGCTTTTTGACATGGATGCGAGCGTCTACGATGAGGAAAAACCGTATATACTGTACGGCGGAGGTTACATGGCCGCAGCTCAGTGCTTTTACTCCACAAACGAGAACATAAAGACACTTGACGTCGCATTATTCGGCTTTGACGCCGCGCTCGATCAGGAAACAGCAACGATTAAAATGAATGATATTACTCGCTACACTCTCATTTACGACGCGGCAAGCGGCAGTATCAATTACATGAAATACGACAAGTCGAAATACACAATGCAGATCACATCGTTCACCGTTACTCTCGGCGGCGGAACAATGAAACAGGCAGGCTATAAGCTTTCGCTGACGCCGGACAAAAAGCTGAGTGATATAGATAGAGAAATGCTCAAAAACACGGTAATGGATGTTGCCAACAACTCCTACCAAAAGCCTTCGGTGAGCGAATCCGACGGTCGCATAAACATATCGCTGACACAGGACGGTAATGCATTCGTAGACAAGATGTCGCGGTACAAGTTTGATATGTCGGGAGACGCGCCGGACAGCTTTGACGGTTTTGCGGTCACGGCAAAGTTTCAGGGCGGAACACGTTCCGATGACATTTTTTACAGCTTTACGATAAGCGGCTGATACAACTGCACTATAAAAAGGAATGAGCGATTTATAATCACTCATTCCTTTTTTGTCGGTCGCTTTCATCAACTGTCACAACGTATATTATAAAATGTTATTTCTTTTTCTGCATTCCGTTGGCGTCAATCTCGCTGCCGAGCGGATATATCAGCTTGGTAACGGGTACGAATTTGTAACCGTCGGCTGTCAACCTTTCCAGCAATGCCGCCAGCGTCTCGGTCGTATGCTCGGTTCCGTTATGCATAAGTATTATGCCGCCGGAGGATATATTTTTCATTACGTTTTCAACCTGCTTTTCGGTAGTATTTTCCTTTTTCCAATCGACCGTATCCGCTGACCACTGAATATACTGCATTCCGAGTGACTCCGCGGTAGATATAGTCATATCACTGTACTCTCCGTACGGGCCGCGGTAAAGTGTGGGCTCCTCCCCCGTTATCGCCTTTATTTTATCATTGCAGGCTCGCAGATCCTCGATAAACCGCGCCTCACTTATATCTGTCACATGAGGATGCTTATCCGAATGATTCATTATCTCATGTCCGGCGTCGTGCAGTTTTTTTACGGCATCCGGATTGGCGTCCACCCATGTTCCGACGCAAAAGAATGTAGCTTTTGCGTTGTATTTGCCGAGCAGAGATATTATTTCATCGGTATCATCGGCGCTCCATGCCGCGTCAAATGTAAGCGAAATGCATTTATCCGAGCGTTCAACCGAATAGATCGGCAGCTTTTTGCGGCGGGACGCACTCATCATAACCGACGCTGTCAGCGCAACGGTAACGGCAACCAACAGTATCGCCGCCGACACGGTCAACTGCCGTTTGGTTAGTATCAGGTATTTCACATTCATCCTCCTCGTACATCTGTAATAAAAATATAGTGACAAATCAACCGAATTATGTTATATTATACCTATTAGTTCACAACGAGGTGTTGAAATGGAAAAATACAGCATTGCTGGATTAAAGGTTGAGGCAGATTATCATTTTAAGCGCATGAAAACCAATATGCCGCGTTATCTTGCCGACTGGGACGGCGAGCCGGATTTGAAAATAAATGTGCCGAAAAACGAATCGCTCGGCTTGCAGGACGGCAATCCCCATCTGACAGCGGACGACTGTGAATATATGCTGGCGGCAAAGCAGTTTTATCATCAGATAGTTGAGCACGACGCCGTTATGCTCCACGCCTCCGCTATTGTTATGGACGGCGTTGCATATCTCTTCTCTGCACGCAGCGGAACCGGCAAATCGACACACACCCAGCTTTGGCTGAAGCTGTTCGGCACCGACCGTGCATACATACTTAACGATGACAAGCCCGCCATACGCATTATCGACGGTGCGGCATATGCCTGCGGCACACCCTTTTCGGGAAAATCCGATCTTAATGTGAACAAGGTCGTTCCGCTGAAGGCAATATGCTTTATCGAGCGCAGTGAAAACAATTTCATTGAGAGAATGGGCGTTCACAACGCACTGCCGAATATTATGAATCAGACCATTCACTCAGCTAACGAGGATTATCTGCAAAAATCGCTTCATATAATCGAAAAAATTATTGAGCTGACTCCGATATACAGACTCGGCTGCAACATTTCAACCGATGCGGCACAGCTTGCTCATGACGTTATGAGCGGCGAAAGGGAGATATAGCCATGCAAAAGACCACTCTTGCCGCGTTAATGCCGCTGATTCAGGAGAAATTTGCAAACGGCGAGACCTTTTCATTCATGCCGAACGGCGTCAGTATGCGGCCGACCATAGTGGGCGGCCGCGACCCTGTCACAATCGCAAAATCGGACGGCAATATCGAAAAGTATGATATTATCCTGTTTCACCGCAAAAACGGCCAGTACGTTCTGCACCGTGTACTGGGAAAAGACGAGAAAGGATACATTCTCTGCGGCGACAATGAGCCATACGCCGAGCACGGAATAACGCCCGACATGGTGGTCGCGGTTTTGACGCGTTATGTTCACGACGGAACGATAGTTGACGCCGGTTCAAAACAGTTTTACCGCCACGCGAAAAAGGCGTTCTACACCCGACCGCTGCGTCACCTAAAAGCCGATCTCGGTAAAATAAAGAGAAAAATCATTAACAAGTAAAAAATGCGCTCCGCAGAGTCAGAAAAGACTTTGCAGGGCGCATTTTTATATTATTCGGGTAATTCACGAAAATATTATACGCAGTATCAGCAGCGACGCGACTCCGGGCAATCCGCCGAGCGCCGAGCATATTACCGTCCACGGATTTACCGGCAGAGTGACTCCGGTAAATATGCCCGAAATGCAGACCAACGCCAAAGCGAGCAGTCCGCACAACGCAGTCACCATCATAGTGCGAAAGGGGCGTTTCCCCCTGAACGCAAATATTATCAGCGCCAGAGCGCAAACCGCTCCGCCGGCATAAAATACGTATTGCAGCATTATCCTTGTCCTCCTTTTTGATAATTTATATGACAAAGCAGGCAAGGAATATACATAAAATCGGGGACAACCAAACGGTCATCCCCGATTTATCGCATCACCGATTATTGATGTTATTCAATAGGCTCAAAATCCGCGGCACCGTGTTTACACAGCGGGCAAATAAAGTCCTCAGGCAGCTCGTCCCCCTCGTAGACATAGCCGCATATTTTGCAGACATAGCCTTTTTTGCCCTCTGTCTTGGGTTTAGGCTTTACATTGTTCTGATAATAGGTGTAGGTCATCGTCTCCGCCGATGAGATAACGCGAGCCTCTGTTATACCGCAGATAAACATACCGTGTGTGCCGAGATCGACATACTGTTCTACCTTAAGAGACATAAACGAGTTAATATACCGCGGCAGGAATGCCAGTCCGTTATCCGAGCGCAGCGGCTTGTAATCGGCAAATTTATCGACGGTGCGGCCGCTTCTGAATCCAAACGATTCAAACACCTCAAAAGGTGCGTCAGTCGACAGGCAGTTGATATTCATTATCCCCGTCTGCTTGATAATGTGGTGCGAATAATTCTCCTTATTGATGGTAACGGCGATCCTGTTCGGCGAATTGGTCACCTGAGTGACGGTATTAACGATCAGGCCGTTGTCCTTTTTGCCGTCGTTGGATGTGACCACATACAGTCCGTATCCGATATTGAACAGTGCGGAAAGATCATTTTTGTTTGCCGTTTCTCCGCTCTGAGCGATGTAGTCGCGACAAAGCTCGTCGGCAAGAGCGTCGAGTTGTTCGGACGATTGTTCATCAAGTGCAGACCTGATCGAAACGGTTGTATCGGTGAAGGTCAGATTTTTGCTTCCCTCAAGCATTGACTTCATAGTCTTTGCCGCCAAGGGCGCCCATGAACCGTTTTCAACAAGTCCGACAACGCGGTTTTGATAACTGCGTTCGGTCAAATGCTCGATAAAATCACGCATAAACGGGAAAACGCCTGCGTTATAGGTTGTCGTGGCAAGAACGAGCTTCGGATAACGGAACGCGTCCTCGACTGCCTCCGCCATATCACAGCGTGCAAGATCGTTTACGACTACCTTCGGACAGCCGCGCGAACGCAGCTTATCGGCAAGCTGCTCGACCGCTTTTTTCGTATTGCCGTAAACCGACGTGTACGCTATAACTATGCCCTCGGTTTCAACGCCGTAGGACGACCATGTATTGTACAAGCCGAGATAATAACCGAGATTTTCGGTAAGCACGGGACCGTGCAGCGGGCAGATCGTCTGAATGTCGAGTGCCGACGCTTTTTTGAGCAGTGCCTGCACCTGTGCGCCGTATTTACCGACGATGCCGAAGTAATAACGGCGAGCCTCACACGCCCATTCAT
>USQH01000068.1 GCA_900556765.1 uncultured Oscillospiraceae bacterium | reverse complement strand
CTTTAATTTGCTTATAAGAAAGCAGAAAAAGCAGCGCGGAGAATGCTTTGTCTCAACGGTTCTGTTCGACGCTGTCAGTGAAGTCCTGCACGACAGAGTGAAGCTTTCGGAAATCCCGAAAATGACCGAAAGAGACTATTTTACGCACGGTGTAGCGGCGCTGATTGACGCTATCGGTGATGCTATTCATCATATCGGCAACATTCATAAGTACGCCGGACCGGAAGATGTTCCGGAGCACACGAGGTTGTCATAATCACTGACGGATTTGAAAACGCAAGTCATATTTATGACAGTGACAGAGTTAAGTCTATGATTAAAAATCAGAAAGAAAAATACGGCTGGGAGTTCTTGTTTATCGGGGCGAATATCGACGCGGCCAGAGCAGTAGATTATCACGCCGACAGAAAAAGGACTGCGGTTCTCTGCGATACGGTTGCATAGACGGTTTGCAATATTCGTGCTTCTGTGCCGCTTACTTCGGATTGGAGCGACGATATTAAAAAAGATTTTGAAAGCAGAAAGTGAGCCTTCTGCCCCCATTGCGGGGGAGCATTAAAAATTAATATAATTGTCTTATAAAAATGTATTGAACCGAAGGGCAAGCCGAATGTCCAAAAAGGATCGAACTCTATATGTGCTGAAATATTTGCGGCAAAATACCGATGAGGAACATCCGGCTACCGTATCGGATATTCTTGCAGCTCTTGCAGATGAAAATATCAAAGTTGAGCGTCACGTTCTTATGTCGAATATGCCGTTATATTTGCGTCTACATCTAATGGGCGTAATTTTACTTTTCGATCAAGAATTTTTGAGCTAAAATATTGCCTGCGGCATTTTTGTACAGCTTTACAGTTGAAAATTCAGATTTTCTATTGAAAAAAGGTAATCTGTATGCTATAATATGACTGGATGAACTGTTTTGGTCATATTTAATAGGAGGCGTAGATTTGGCTTTTTCAGATTTTGAAACAGAACAGATTCGTAAGGCTCTGCTCAAAGAAACGCGGCGTTGTGCTGTCATGTTAGGGATGCGAAAAACTTCTGTTGAACAGTTAACGCAGGCGGTAGGAATCTCCAAAGGTTCTTTTTATAAATTCTACGAATCCAAAGAACTTCTGTTTTTTGCAGTCCTTGAAGATATTCATACCGAACTCTATGAAGTTGCCGACCGTGCCCTTCACGATAATATTATCTTGTTACCAGCGGAGCGTGCAGCAGCTGCCATTCTCGCCGTTTGCAGGCGGATGTCGGATACAGGAGTAATGACCTTTATCGAAAACGATGTGGCAGCGCTTTTGCAAAGACTTCCCGAAAACATTAAAGCAGAGCACTATCACGATGATGAAACGCATATTCGTGCCCTGCTCGAAGAAAACGAACTTATCCCAAAGGGCGAAATGGAACTGGCGACTGCTACGGTGCGTGGGCTGATTTTAACAATTTCCCACAAGGAGCAAATCGGTGCGCTTTATCCGCAGGTGCTGAATTTATTGGTGCACAGCGCCTGTACTGAATTATTCTCATAAAAAGCGTAAGCTGCCGCATGGCGGCTTTTCAAAAGCATTACGGTTAGCACTTACTAACCGATGTTAAACGGGGGAACATGGAATATGGATTTGGGGGAATTAAAAAACTACAAAAGGGATTCTGTGCTCGGTGCCCTCGGAGCGTTTTTGATGCTTGTCGGTGACCTGTGTTTGAGCATAATATCGGCAAGCCCCGACGACAGCGGACTGTTTGTGCGGGAGGCGTATCTGAATGGGTCGTGGGAACAGTGGAGACTGCCGCTGCTGCTTGCAACGGGGCTTTGCGGTATGGCACTCGGATTTTTCAGCGTGCGCGTATCCTATCGGCAAATAAAGCCGCAGTACCGCAAGACCCGCTCGGCAATTCTCGCAGGCGGTGTGATCTACATAGCCACAGCCGGAGCGCTGCACTTCTTTATCGGCAGCCTTGCCGACTGGACGAGTACACTGTCTTCGCTTATCGGGCGGGAAGAAACAACTGCGCTGATACAGGCGCAGTACGATAGACTGATGCCGGCTATGTTGATTGCCTATGCGGGAATGGTTTTGCTGATTCTCGCAAGCGCCTTTGCGGTGATAACAAAGAAAACCGTTCTGCCGCGGTGGATGTTTGTGTTTCATATGATCGTTTTTCAGATCGTGTTTATGCTGATTCCGGATATCCGTCAGGCGCTCGGCGCAGAGGTTTCGACATGGGACTTTGTCCTGAGTCAGGGCTCGGGCAATGTGGCGCTGTGCATTTGGATGATCGCTAATGCAGTTTGGGCGGGCAGACAATCGAAAATGCATGATGTAAAGTGATATTGACGCAAGGAGCCGCCTTACGGTTTCCCGGACTTACCTGTAATATATTCAACAAAATCATTGTATCGGAGAGATGATATGAAGTATTTTTAGTTCGGAACAGAAAACTAGGAGCTGATGGTAATGCTCCACGGCGGCGGTGTATGCTATCGCGGTGCGCTGCCGGTGGCACAGGAAATGGCTAAGGTATATCATATAGTGCTGGTTGCCTGCGACGGCTTCAATCCGGAGGAGCCGGAGACGGAGTTCAAATCCACGCGGGACGAAGCAAAGATACTCAGCGACTATATCATAGAGCATTACGGTGTGAAGATCGACATTCTCTACGGCGTCTCCTACGGCTGCTTTGTTTTAATGGATGTTCTTGCGGACGAGCGGCTGACCATCACGACGACCATTGCCGACGGCATACCGACCATGGACTACGCGGACATCAAAAGTCCTGCCTTGCAGAAAATCTATTTGTTCTTCCTCACCGGTTTTGCCTATCAGCTCATCGGTAAGGCGGGATCCATACGTAAAAAGATCGTCTGCAAATGATGGATCGCACCTCGGAATCCTTTGACCGTATCGTATACAGGGATGCTACATGGCGCAGCCGGATAAATCAGGATAAGTGTATGATTGGGCGGCATAAAGATCTTTCGCTGTTTGCAAGAACCGATATGTATGTCTGGCATGGGATCAAAAGCTCTACGGAAAAGAAGCTGGCAAAACATATCAAGGAATGGCAGGACAAGGGCTGCAAATTCACCTATAAAGTCTTTCCGAATATGGGGCGCGGCACATTGGCGGGAGAGCATCCCGAAGAATTTTCAAAAGAAGTACAGGCAGCGCATCGGCGCTCTCTTGAGAGGTGATATATATGTCAAAAAAGGCAACCGAATTTCAGAAAAAAGAAATGAGTAAAATGTACCGTGGCAAGGAGATTTTCAAGCCGCTGAACACCGGCTGGATCGACGAAAATGTCGCCTGCGTGCGTGAATGGGTGGCGAACATCTTCTTCTACCGCAAGGGCGACACGACTATAATGATCGATGCAGGCTATAATTACGACCGCCTTGCCGAAAAAATGGGATGGCTGGGCATCGACCCGAAGAATATACGCCACATTCTTATTACCCATCAGGACACCGACCATGTCGGCGCGGTCGAGGCCGACAGTCCGGGACTTTTCAAAAAGGCAAAGCTGTACATAGGGGAGACCGAAAACCGCTATCTTACCGGCGAGGTACGTCGCAAGGTGATCTATCACCTCTACAAGCTGCCGCAGGTGACGGTCAACAACAAAAAGCGGCTGCTCAAGGACGGTGAAGTCCTGCGTATTGAGGATATCAAGATCAAATGCTTCCTCGTCCCGGGTCACACATGGGGACATATGGTATATCTTGTTGACGACAAGTATCTGTTTACCGGAGACACACTGTGGTTCGGCGCGGACGGCGGCTACAGCTTTATTTCCGCGCTTGCGGAGGACAACAAGCTGGCGGTCAAGTCCCTTGCTATTTTGGAGGCTAAGCTGAAGAAGATGGGTGCGCAGCCGCTGTTCATCACCGGTCACACCGGCTGGACGGACAATTTCAAGTTTGCCTTTGCCCACAAAGATAAGCTCTGCTCGCCTTTTAAGAAGAAAGTCCACGATCCGACCGCGCCCTACGATGCCTATGACGAATCGGATGACACCGAAGAAAACGCCAAAAGCGGGTATTTGAAGGGCGTGGGACGATGAAGATATATGCCTTCGGAAAAGAGACCGCGCCGGTCATTTTGCTATTGCCCGGCACCTGCTGCCATTGGAAGGGCAACTTCGGGCATGTGATTCCGCTGCTCGAAACGGACTGCCGTGTTCTCTGCGTCAGCTATGACGGCTTTGACGAAACGGAGCGAACGGAATTTCCGACTATGATAGAGGAAACGGAAAAAATCGAAGCCTATATTAGGGAAGAATGTGACGGGCACATACGGGCGGCTTACGGCTGCTCCCTGGGCGGCTCGTTCGTCGGGCTGCTGGCTGCAAGGAAAAACATCCATATGGACTACGGCATTTTGGGAAGTTCCGATCTGGATCAGTCGTCGAAGTTTGCAGCAAAGCTGCAGACCGATCTGTTACTGCCCATGATTTATCCGCTGATACGGGACGGCAGGTTCAAAAGCCGCTTCCTGCAAAAGCAGATGGAAAAACACACGGCGCAAATGGGCGATTATGTGAAGGCGTTTATGAAAATGTTTGGCGGCGCACGGCCATATATGACGAAGCAGAGCTGTAAAAATCAGTTTTATTCCGATCTTATTACGCCTCTGCCGGATAAGATCAACATTCCGAGCACGGAAATTCATATTTTCTATGCGCTGAAAATGGGCGAAAAGTACCGTGCCCGTTATGAACAGCATTTTGCCCATTCGGTGATCCACGAGCAGGATATGCAGCATGAAGAGCTGCTGGCTTGTTACCCGGAGCAGTGGGCGGAGCTTGTGAAAAGCATAATATGCTGAAAAACGCCAAAAAAGGTTTGCAATGCATGACTTGCCCGAATGTCTTGCAAATTCCGCGCGGAGAAACTGCATTTAGTGGCTACACCCTTGCTTTTGTGATATAAGGAGTTGAAAATGGAGACTTTTTTTGGAATACTGATTCCTTTTCTCGGAACAACATTCGGTGCGGCATGCGTGTTCTTTATGAAAAAGTCACTCGGCGATATGGTTCAGCGTGCACTTTCGGGGTTTGCCGCCGGTGTGATGGTTGCCGCTTCGGTCTGGAGTCTTTTGATTCCGGCGATAGAGCAGTCAGAGATGATGGGGACACTTTCGTTTCTTCCGGCATTTATCGGCTTTTGGGTCGGTGTGCTGTTTTTGCTGGCACTTGATCATTTGATTCCGCACCTACACGTCGGAAGCGATCAGGCGGAAGGACCGAAAACCAAACTCAGGCGTACGACCATGATGGTTTTGGCAGTAACACTGCATAATATTCCGGAGGGAATGGCGGTCGGCGTGATGTATGCGGGGTTTCTTGCGGAAAATACGCAGATCACTGCAACAAGCGCGCTTGCCTTGTCTCTCGGAATTGCGATTCAGAATTTTCCCGAAGGAGCGATTATATCTATGCCGCTCATGGTTGAAGGAGAGAGAAAAGGCAAGGCTTTTCTCGGAGGCGTACTTTCGGGAGTAGTGGAGCCTATTGGTGCCGTGCTGACACTGATTGCCGCACAGCTTGTGATACCGGCACTGCCCTATCTTTTGAGCTTTGCTGCCGGTGCGATGCTCTATGTTGTGGTGGAGGAGCTGATTCCCGAAATGTCGCAGGGAGAGCATTCCAATATCGGGACGATGTTCTTCGCGGTCGGGTTCAGTGTGATGATGATGCTGGATGTTGCATTGGGATAAATAAAAAAAGGAGTGGACAAAATTGAAAATTTTAGTATTTGGCGCAGGCGTGTTGGGCTGCAATCTTGCAAGAAATCTATTCCGTGCCGGAAAAAATGTCACATTGCTGGCACGGGGAACCTGGGCGGAGAAGATTCAAAAGAACGGATTGCGGATCAAGGATAAGTTTTCGCCTCGCGTTTCGGTTAGCCGGATCCCGGTGGTGACCGAGCTGAGGCCGGACGATGCATACGACGTGATCTTTGTTGTCATGCGCTATACGCAACTTGGCGCGATCATGGATGATTTGCGGGCGAGCCGAACGAAAAACATTGTCTTTGTCGGCAACAATGTGCGTGCAAAAGCGCTTGACGCTTTGCTGCCGGAAAAAAATGTAATGTTTGCCTTTGCGCTTTCGGCCGGCCATCGGGAAAGCAACCATGTGGCATCTATTGATCTTAAAAAAATTACCATTGGTCAGCTCTCGGGTGCATCCTCAAACGAGCAGTTGATCGGGCAAATTTTCAGCGGCACAAAATACAAGGTGGTCTATGAGCCGAATATGGAAGACTACCTTCTTTGCCACGCGGCGTTTGTGATTCCAGCGGCATTTGCCTGCTACAAAACAGATGGCAACCTGAAAAAGCTTAAGGGTAACACGGCGTATCTGAACAGGCTGATTGACGCCAACATTGAGGGCTACCGCGCCATCCGAAACGCCGGACACGAGATTCTGCCGAAGGCGGATGCGGAGTTCGAAGGCGCTGCGTATCGCAAGACCTGCCTACGTTTCTTCAAGCTCATGTGTGCGACAAGTCTCGGAAAAATTTGTGCCTCGGATCACGCGATGAATGCGGTCGATGAAATGAGCGCGCTAAACCGGGATCTGAAATGCTTTTTCGACGAAAACGGCGCGGAATATTCGGCATGGAAAGAGCTTGAAAAAGAGTGTGGGCGGTACCTGAAATGAAATAACTGATTTTGAAAACAATTTCAGAGGGATGCGGACTCGTAGTCCGACTCGTTCCTGCTTGTGCCATCGGTATTCGGAAGGGTGCTGTCGGGACGGTGCATCTGTACAGCACGGAGATGCAGGTGTGATGCGTCAAGCCGTGTCTGATCATGTCGGAAAAATTAAGCAAACTTCGCTGCGCTTCAAGTTAAGTGCACGCTCAATGTAGCTTAAAATAATTCACGACACTTACAAGCAACTTATCGGAGAATACGGTGCTTGTTTCCGTGACCAAGGGAATCGAGGAGGGAACCGGCTGCCGAATGTCGGAGATCGTCTCTCAGGAGACGGGGAAAAACGTCGTAGCGCTCTCCGGGCCGTCCCACGCGGAGGAGGTCAGCCGTGGAATCCCGACCGGCATTGTGGCGGCCTGTAAGGACCGGGTGCTTGCAGAGAAGGTTCAGTCTGCCTTTATGTGCGACCGGCTGCGCGTTTATACAAGCCCTGACCCCGTGGGCGTAGAGCTTGGCGCGGCATTCAAAAACGTGATTGCGCTGTGCGCCGGCGTGTGCGACGGCATGGGTTACGGCGACAACACCAAGGCGCTGCTGATGACGCGTGGCCTTGCGGAGGTGGCGCGGCTTGGAATGGCTCTGGGCGCGCAGCGGGAGACATTGGCCGGACTGGCCGGTGTGGGCGACCTGATTGTCACCTGTACCTCCATGCAT
>USQH01000067.1 GCA_900556765.1 uncultured Oscillospiraceae bacterium | reverse complement strand
ATCGCCTGGTATCAAAAGATCCCTCGGTCAGTGTTATCATCGTCGAGAGGGGAAACGCTCTTGCAAACCGCAAATGCCCCGCTACGTCTAAGCAGGGATGTCTGCACTGCAAAATGTGTTCTATTACATCGGGTTATGCGGGAGCCGGTGCTTTCTCCGACGGAAAGTTTAATCTCGGTACCGCTTACGGCGGCAAGCTCGGTGAGGAACTGGGCGAAGATGTTGCAAATGAATACATAGGCTATGTGGATGATATCCTTTATTCGTGCAGCGATGTGGTCACCGACGAATTCGGAAACGAAAGCCGCGATTATCCGCAGATATACGAGTCCAATCAGGAGCTTAAGCTGAAATGCCTGCAAAACAATCTGCGCCTGCTGGACATGAATGTGCGACATCTCGGAACCGACCGCAATATGCGCATCATGGGTAACCTGATAAACTATCTTGCGGCTCACGGAGTCGAGCTGACTCAGCACTGCGAGGTGCTGTCGGTCGAAAGTGATTACAGCGCAGTCGGCAAGTACCTTCTGAAAATACGGGATGAATCGTTCGGCGATTATGAAATAACTGCGGACAATGTGGTTGTCGCTACCGGACGCGGCGGCTCAAAATTTGTTTCAAAGCTGTGCCGCGATTATAATGTCGACGTGCTTTCCAATACAGTTGATATCGGCGTACGCGTGGAGATGAAGGACGCAATCTGGCGTGATTTTTCCGATCGCATATACGAGCCGAAAATATTGTACAAGACAAAAACGTTCGAGGACAGAACGCGTATGTTTTGCTTTAACAAAGGCGGCTTGGTCAGTGCCGAGAATAATAACGGAGTTATAACCGCTAACGGCCACAGCTTCTCCGACAACAGCAAACGCACCGAAAACTGCAATTTTGCAATACTGTCAAGCATCAACTTTACCGCGCCGTTTGATAAGCCGACCGAGTATGTCGAGTCGATATCAAGGCTTGCGAATGCGATCGGCTGCGGCAACGTATTGGTTCAGCGCTTCGGCGACCTGATCCGCGGCCGCCGTACCAACGAACACCGCCTGTCGCAAAATACGGTGTTCCCGACGCTGAAAGCAACTCCCGGCGATATTTCGCTGGTACTTCCGCACCGCATACTGACCAATATTATCGAGACTGTTTACGCGCTTGATAAGGTCGCACCGGGTACTGCCAACGACGATACGCTTCTCTACGGCTGTGAGGCAAAGTATTATTCGATAAAGCCGTGCCACGATGAGCATTTCAGAATCACCGACGGCATTTATCTTATCGGTGACGGCTCCGGTATTACCCGCGGACTCAGCCAGGCCGGAGCAATGGGAATTTATGTTGCCGACCACATTCTGTCTCAGCGCTAATGAGCTGATATTTAATAACAATTACTGAAAAAAAGCGCCAACGCCGCATATTATTTTCGGCGATGACGCTTTTTTTGCGTGTTCGGGCTTGCTTTTACGGCAAGCCGTTTTTATTTGCCTGTTATAACGACAAAATATACTTTCATTAGAAAACCACATTAACGCTGATCTGCGCTGTGCGATAGCGGCTTTTCCAGTTGGAGTTTTCAAATCCGCCTATCGTCGCGTGCTGCTTGGCAACTGCTCCGCCGATACCTAAAATATCACTGCCGGCTGACTGAGCGTCGGAGAGCGCCGCTTCCAGTCGATCGCTGAGCAAATGCGTGATCTTTTCGGGAACTATATCAACGCTTTTTCCGTTTTCCGTGCATTTGAGATAGACTGTTACATAGATTTTGCCGCTGTTAACACCTATTTTGCACGGTCGTTTGGACGATATTTCAAATTCTCGTTCGTCGGAGGTCAGCTCGTATCCGGTCATTCTGCCGAAAGCCGCCTTTATCATCGCCGTTTCGTCGCCGTCAAGTACGCCGACCGCCTTATCTCCGGAGAAATATACCGACCCGTTGATAATACAGCCTTTATCAGTTATTTCGGACACATATGAGGCGTAAGCGTCCTTTATTGTTGAATATATGCCGTTATGAATTTTGCTGACCGATATCGGATCGTACAGGTCGGAGTGCAGTCTTTCACTTACCACAAGCTCGATCTCCTGAGTATTGCCGAATCGTTCGGAGGAGATAAACTGCTCCGCCGAGCCGTTGCATACCGCAAGCATAATGCTGTTTTTTGTGTTGGTGTCGAGTACGATCGGATCAATATGCTTAAGAATACCGCTTTTTGCAACGTCGTATGAAACGGCGAGCATACGCAGATTTTTGAGCGACAGATCACGCGACCCCTCGCCCGTGTATTGCTTTATCGCCGAGTTGAGCGACGGCGCGACGATGGTTATCACCTCGCTCTGCTCTCCCATCAGACGCAGGGAGTACGAATACCCCGCTTCGGTACTGACGTTGTCAATTCCGATCATTACGGCATACGCTTCGTTTTCGATTTCACGGTAGTCGCCGCAGGAGCAAAGGCTCATGCACAGCGCAATCACTACCGCTGTCGTTGCCGCTCGCTTGGCAAAGCCGCGCTTTATCAATCCCCCGATTAACATGGCGATTGCCACTGCCAGTACAAAGAAAAAGCTATACTGTCTGTACCATTGCAACAGATTCGATCCGGTAATTTTGGTCCTGTCGGAAATGAGCGAAATTGTAAATACAATAGCGGCGATAATTGCGGCGAGCAGCCACGACCGCTTCTTTTTGAAGGAAAATGTATCGTCGACCTGTTTGACCGCCGCACTTAAATAAACGGCAATAAACATTATCATGCCGGTTATGACAATGAACAGCAGTATTGCCTCAAATCGCTGAAAAAATCCGCCGCTTTCGGTGCCGCGGGCAATGTCGATAATGCCGCTTGTGTTTTCGGCGCCTGCGGCGTACGGAAACGCCATTCTGTAAAAATAAGCGCTCAGAGCGTATGCAGCCGCTGCTGTTATTGACGCCGCAATACAGCCGCCTGAAAGCTTTTTATCCGATATCTGATCGCATACTATCAATCCGACAAGCGTATTGTCCACAGCGGAAAGTATCCATATGCTGCCCTTTGCCGTGCTTGCCGCGCCGTAGCCGAGAATAGGGAACAGGTTTCCGAATTCGTACATACCCGTACCCGAAAGTATTACGATAATTATGCCGGCTAGCAGCGCTATGACCACCGGCACGGCAGCCTTCGCAACTGCCGTGTGACCTGCTTTTCCGCAGTAAAATGCAACAATGGCAATAACTGCGGCAATGACTGCCGCCGGTGTTTTGGAATAACCGTACAGGTGCATAAGACGTATACATTCGTACAACCGCTCAGACATTGATAATATGACCGCCGCAGCTACAAGACAGTTTACGACCATTCCGAAAAATTCTCCCAGGCAGTCGTATATCAGTGCGGCAAGAGTCTTTTTACCCGATTTCCGTATCAGCATCACCGCAGGAATGAACAAGGCTATCCAAACAACACAGCCGATAATCGCAGACATCCACCCGTTTGTGCCGGTAGACGCCATAAGTGAATTCAGCGCATAGGTGTAAACGTAAACGAGAGTGCCGGTCGACATGACCGAAAAAAGCTGCAGCTTACTCATCGTCGTCCTCCTTCAGCGCCCATTTTCGCGAAATATCCGGTTGCTGACGCAGGTTTTTGGAATCGAGCAGTTTGGAACGCAGCTCCTGCTTCCATATCGGACGCTGATATATCATAGTGCCTACCGAGCCGCGAGTGCCCGATGACGGCGACAGCATGGATTCGCCGAATGAGCTTTGCTTAGCCAGTATTACAAGCGTTGCAATCAGTCCTGCCGCGATGCCGAGAAATCCGAGCGTTCCGCCTAGGATGATAAATCCGAATTTCAGCACACGGATGCCTGACGACAGATCATAGTCGGGTATGACTCCGTTTGCGATGCCAGATATGGCTACAATTATCAGCGTAACAGGACTGACAATGCCTGCACTGACCGCCGCGTCACCGAGTATCAGTCCGCCAACCACTCCGATCGCGCTGCCGACGGCGTTCGGCACACGCAGTCCGGCTTCACGCACCAGTTCAAAAAAGACCTCCATTACAATAAGTTCCGCCAGCGATGAAAAAGGTATCTGCACTCGCGAATCTATCAGTATGGTCAGTAATTCGCTCGGTATCAGTTCGCGGTGAAAGCAGACCAGTGCAATGTAAATGCCCGACAGCATGGTCGCCAGCAGAAATGCAAAGGTGCGTATAATGCGTGAAAACGTCCCGTTTTGCCACCGCTGCTGATTTCCTTCAGGCGAGTCAAGCAGTACCGACAGCGATATAGGCATTATCAGCGCAAAGGGCGTGTTGTCGCATATGACGGCGATGCGGCCCGAGGTCAGATATTCCGCCGTGCGGTCGGGACGCTCGGTGGACAATATCGACGGAAACAGTGACCATGTTGAGTCCTCGATTAACTGCTCGACCATACCCGCACCCGAAATAAAATCACCTTTAATATTGTTGAGCCTGTACTTGACCTTTTTTACCAGCTTGTCGCTTGTAATGTCGTCAAGGTACATTACAGCGCAGCGGCACCCATTGACGCCTCCGACAGAAATAAACTCGGTGCACAACTTTGGACTTTTGACGATGCGTCGCAGAAGTGTTATGCTTGTGCGTATGCTTTCGGTAAAGCCCTCATGCGATCCTTTCACGACCGATTCGGTGTCTGGTGAGCCGACCGATCGTTTATCAAAGCTTTTTGTCTCAACGATGGCGCACTTGTTAAGACCGTCGGCAAGCACCATCGTATCCCCCTGCAATATTGAATCAGCCGCTTTGTCCAAATCGGTCTGTACTTCGACATTGTTGTATTCAAGCGTGCCGAAAAGATCGAACTGCATCGGGGTTTCGCGGCTTGCCATTATGGGTCGGATTATAAAGTCGTTCATTCCGTTGGTGTCAGCCATGCCGTCGATGTACGCTAAAAAACATTTAGCACCGCCTATGCTTCTGAATTCGCGTATTATTATATCTTTGTTTTTGCCAAAGCAGAATAATTCCTTAATGTATTCCAGATTTTGATTTAAGTTTGTACTTATATCCACGAAAAACACCACCTCTTTATATCATTTTCTTTATTCTTCCGCATATGCAGGAACAATTTTCATATATTTTAATAAAATGAGAATTTGGGAGAAAAAAGCTATGATAAAAATGATAAAGTGTATACTGTCGGGACTTATGATAATGTCACTGCTCGCCGTTTCCGCTTATGCGGACACGGAAATAACGCAGACACGGATCGTAACTGAGTATATGTCGAATGATCTGATGAGTGACCTTGACGACAAGGATGAGGCAGTTACCGTTGCCAATGTGGGTGACATTACGCTTAATGCAAAGTCGGCAATTCTTATTGAGCAGAATACAGGCAAGATACTGTTTGAAAAAAACGCCGACGAAAAGACTCCTCCTGCATCGATTACAAAGATTATGTCACTGCTGCTTGTTATGGAGGCGCTCGAAAACGGCAAGTTCACCGTTGATTCGGATGTTACCTGTACCGAACATGCGGCGTCAATGGGCGGCTCGCAGATATGGCTGGAACCCGGCGAGACTATGACGGTGGATGAACTGCTCCGTGCCGCCGCGATCGGATCGGCGAATGATGCCACTTGCGCTTTGGGCGAAAACGTAGCCGGCAGCGAGGAAGGCTTCGTCAGTATGATGAATGAGCGTGCAAAGCAGCTCGGCATGAAAAATACGCATTTTGAAAACTGCACCGGTCTGGACGCGCAGGGACATCTGACGACCGCGCGTGACATTGCGGTCATGTCGCGCGAATTGCTGAAGCATGACCTCATAAAAAAATACACTACCGTTTGGATGGATTCATTGCGCGGCGGCAAGACCGAGCTTGTTAATACAAATAAGCTGGTGCGCTTTTACGAGGGAGCAACAGGACTGAAGACCGGCACAACGAGCGGCGCCGGCTGTTGCTTATCGGCGTCGGCAACGCGTGACGGACTGAGCCTTATTGCCGTAGTTCTCGGATGTGATAACAGCAACAATCGTTTTGCCGATGCCAAAAAACTGCTGAATTTCGGCTTTGCGAATTACGGCAGTGCGACCGTCAAGATCGAACGCGACGAGCTGCCCGATATACCGGTAACGAAGGGTACGCAGACCTCGGTGACCCTGACTGCGGACAGCAGTGTGTCGTTTCTCGTTGCCAAGGGCAGGGAGGGCGATATACAAAAATCGTTTGACCTGCCGGAGAGCCTGGAGGCGCCGATCAGAGCAGGGGATACGGTCGGTACGATAACCTTTACTCTTGACGGCAAGACTCTCGGACAGTTGCCGGTGGTTACATCAAACGGCGTCGATAAAATGAGCTATTCGGTCGGCATCGGCAGGATATTCTCCGCGCTGTTTGCAAAGTAAAACGTATTATAACAAAAAAGCGGCTGTGTACAATTGCTGTACACAGCCGCTATGTCATTTATTGCAGTTTAAAATTATTTATGAGCGCATCCGTTTGCACACTCGGATTCATCGTGACAGCACTCATGAACATCACCGACGATAGGATCGGGATCGATGCCTTGACGTGTGTAGTAGTCGGCAATAGCTGCTTTGATCGACTGTTCGGCGAGTACCGAGCAGTGGATCTTGTGCGCCGGCAGACCGCCGAGTGCCTCGACGACCGCTTTGTTGGAGAGCTTCAGTGCTTCCTCAATGGTGTGACCCTTTATCATCTCGGTAGCAATCGAGCTGGTTGCAATTGCTGAGCCGCAGCCATAGGTTTTGAACTTAACATCGGTGATGATGTTGTCCTTGACCTTGATGTACATTTTCATAATGTCGCCGCATTTTGCGTTGCCGACTTCGCCGATACCGTCAGCGTCGGGAATCTCACCGACGTTGCGCGGATTTGTGAAATGATCCATTACCTGTTCAGTATACATATTTATTCACCTTTTTCCTGTTTTTTAATTCTTTCCCACAGCGGAGACATAGCTCTGAGCTTGTCGATTATTCCCGGCAGCACCGAAAGAATGTAGTCGACATCCTCCATAGTATTTTCGTCCGACAGCGATATACGCAGCGAACCGTGTGCTATTTCGTGCGGCAGTCCGATCGCAAGCAAAACGTGGCTCGGATCAAGAGAGCCGGAGGTGCAGGCTGAACCTGATGATGCACAAATGCCGTTATTGTCAAGCCACAGCAGCAGACTTTCGCCCTCAATTCCCTCAAAGCACATATTGATATTGCCGGGCAGTCGCTTTTCGCGGTCGCCGTTTACACGCGACCTCTCGATTTTGAGCGCTTCGGTAATAAAATGCTCGCGCATTTTAATCAGTTTTTCGGCGCGGGCGGGAATGTTGCTGACAGCGTCGGTGATTGCAACACCGAGGCCTGCAATGCCGGCGGTGTTTTCCGTTCCGGCACGGCGGCTGCGCTCCTGAGCGCCGCCGT
>USQH01000066.1 GCA_900556765.1 uncultured Oscillospiraceae bacterium | reverse complement strand
CCGAAAATATATGCACTCTCCGTATAAAAAGTCTTTTTCATTTTCATATCTCAAATTATTATATATCAGCCTGTGTGCATCACCACAGCAGACCGATCACAATACCTCCGATAACGCCGAGCACATACAACAGAACTGTTATTGCAATGTTTTCTTTAATATTTTTATTCAGGCGGTACAGAACCAGCAGTCCTACGCCGCCGTTAACCATTAATCCAGACATCATTGCGCCAATGGAAATAACCCCATCAACATAAAGATTAGTAATCAGTACGGATGCCGAACAGTTTGGAACAAGCCCGATCAGTCCTGCAGTGATCTCTCCCAAAAGCGGGCGATTTAAAATGAAATCAGACAGCACATCCTTGCCTCCGAATTCAAAAACGAGGTTGAGCGCAAGCGACACAATAAATATCATGAGAATAACGCGCGCAGAGTGTATAAGCGCCGATAAAAAAACATTTTTGTGATCGCACGAACAATGTTCACGCGTACACATATCATGTATATCCGGCTCAGCCGTTTCCTTTTTGCGAAATCTAAAAACGAGGTCGACGGCAAAGCCGAGTATGATTCCTCCGACTACCTTATACAGCAATACCTTTCCAATGGTTCCGGCACTTACATTTCCGGAAATCAGTATCGGCAGCATTTCATCCGATGTTGATAAAAAGACCGCCATCAGCGTTCCGAGAGAAACGATACGAGCGGCATAAAATCCCGCGACCGCTCCCGAAAAACCGCACTGAGGAATTATACCAAGCAGTCCACCGACAGCAGGTCCTGCTTTGCCGACTCGCATAATTATTCGGTTGGTTTTTTCACCTGCATGATGCTCGAAAAGCTCCATTACAAGATATGCAATATAAAGTATCGGAAGCATCTTTAGGCAATCGACCAAGGCGTCGACAAACGCATCCATCAAAATTTCAAGCATTTTAAATCCTCCGAATAAGTATAACTATTCAACATCAAATTATAATATCAGAAAACTAAGTGAAGGTCAAGAAAAACGCATTGAAGTGTAAAAACAACTACCATAAGTTTAAATTATTGCAAGACGAAATATTCGTATAATCCATTCATACGTAGACAACGGTTGATTATTAAACATTTTATCCAAACAAAACACCAAGGAGCATCTGCCGGACACGGCAAATGCTCCTCTTAAATCTATCATCATGCGGTCATACCGCTCGATTGTTTTTTGGACTCACCTTTTCATTGTGTAGTCTTTCAATAAACTTCATTACGGATTCAAACCGTTTAGTTCTCCTTGGGACTCACCTTTTCTCAGTTTATTGATATCCGAATGTGGTTCAACCACTATATTAAGCCTTTGGACTCGCCTCCTTTGTTAAACTCTGATAAACGCTGATTCATCGGAGTACATTGGAATCATTCCTCTCTAAGCTGTCTGAGCTTTTATTGATCTGATTTTGTTCTCTCTTCTCTTTTCATCTATAATATATCACAGTTTTAGTATATTGTCAACTATTATTTTTAATATTTTTTATTTTTTTGAGCTATTTTTAATAATTTCAGTATAAAAGCATTTATGGTTGACTAATTGAGATTAAAAGGTTAAAATATTATTGTTAAGCTAAAATTGACCGACCGAAAGGATAGATAAATAATGGCTGAAATATTAGACTTTGAAAGCAATAGATTTGATGACGAAGATGAGTACATGCCGGATCTTATTTCGCTGACCGATGACGACGGAAAAGAGTACAAATTTGAAATACTTGACCAGATCGAATATAACGATGAACGCTATCTTGCTCTGCGTCCCGAGTATGACGATCCGCAGAAAATGCTTGACGATGACGGCGAACTGGTCGTGCTGAAAGTTATTGAAGTCGGAGATGAAGAACAATTCGAGGAAATCGAAGACGACGACGAGTATGAAGACGTGACCGGCATCTTTATTGACCGTCTGCAAGATCTATTCGACATCGAAGAGGAATAACGACAGATCGTTACGAATAATTATATTATGCTATCTGCCCTGTTCGCTCACTAAATCGGCCTTTATAACCCTACAACCTTTATTATCGGGAGCCCGTCTCCGACGGTAGGTATCGCAGGCCTCCCGCCGCGTAAAAGCGGCGGACGTTGGAAGCACGAAACCGTTGGGAGGGCACCCACCTGCTTTACGCAGGTTATCAATCGTCGATGTACGGCAGGGCGGGTATACTAATTTTTCAATTTTATACTTGAATTAAACTGTGCGACATTACAGTCTAAGCAAAATGCTAAGCCTCCCGTTGCAAATGCAAAGGGAGGCTTTTTAAGTATATTAACACATACTGCTTTTAAACAAAAATATAGGAGACGACAAATGAAGGAACAGACAAAAAAAACACTTTGGGGAATTTCAATCGGGCTTGTTATGATGCTGCTTATCGCCTACATACCGCCAACGACAGATATGATGTCACGCCAAAGCTGGCAATATCTCGGCTGTTTTACATTTTTGATAATTTGCCTCATAAGCAACGCCCTGCCTGACTGGGTAGCCACACTTGCGACAATGGTGCTTTTGCTGGTATTTAAGATTGCGACCGTTAGTACAGTAACATCACAGTTCGCCGGCACAACAGTATGGCTGTGCATCGGTGTTTTCATTATGTCCGCCGCCATCAACAACAGCGGATTTATGAAACGGCTTGCATTGCTGATGCTGACCAAATTCTCAGGAACATACCGCGGTCAGGTAACGGCGATGATGCTCGCCGGTCTTATTACAACGCCGCTGATCCCCAGTTCATATGCCAAGACCTCTATAATGGCACCGCTCATCGGTCAGGTGTGTGAAGCTGTCGGTGTGAAACCTAACAGCAAGCAGGCTCGTGGAATATGGTTTGCTAACTTTGCCGGCACATATCTACTTGGCGCGGCGTTTATGTCCGGCTCTGCATTCGTCGCAATAATGATCGGATTTATGCAGGATATCAGCTTTACTTGGGGTGCGTGGATAAAATGCACCTGCGTTTGGTACATAGTTCTAATCGTATTGACGTACGTATACTGTGCGTTTATATGTGCGCCGAAAGAAAAGCTGTCGGGTGACGTAGGCTTTTTAAAAGAGCAGTATGCCGCATTAGGAAAAGCAACGCTTAAGGAAAAGCAGGGATTGATAATAGTCGGCATTGCAATCGCACTGTGGATAACCCAGCCGCTGCACGGTGTTGACGCATCTTTCGTTGCTATTGCAGCTGATGTTGCATTCTTTTGCTGCGGTCTTCTCAGCTCAAATGATGCCAACGCAAAAGGACAATGGACACTCGTACTCTTTATAGGCGGAGTACTCGGCATTTCAACATTCATGTCGTCAACGGGCGTCAGCGACTGGCTTGCCGCCCTGCTTGGACCGCTTTTTGCGCCGCTTATGAGCAGTCCTTACATTTTTGTTCCGTGCCTTTGCATTATAACCTATATACTGCGATACGCAGTCGTATCCCAAACCTGCTCACTGACCATAATGATGGCTGTTTTCGGACCGCTGATGAACGCACACGGCATGAGTATGTTCATTCTCGTATTTGTCGAGTGGATGAGCAGTTCATACTGGAACACAGCCTACAGCAGTCCGGCTGTCGTCGGGTTCATTAAGTTGACGGGAGACAAATGCATTGACTATCCGTGCGCACAAAAGGCATCGTATGCTTACATGATATTGAATTTGATTGCAATGACGGCCAGTGTACCGTTTTGGAGGATGCTTGGTATGTGCTGACGCCTAAATCGCGCAAGATTTTCTAATCTCAAATTACTTGCACAATTTTAAGTATATAAAAAATACAGCGAGGACATGAATCAAATTGATTATTCCCCGCTGTATTTTTTTATAACACTTTGTAAATCCGATTTTTTTATTGATTAACGGCATCATATTGTATTCCATTGTCGGATGAACACGCCTTTTCACATATTCCCCGCTGAGCAACGATAGTCGCGAGCGTATCGCCAAGCTGTGTAAAAACCGCCGCCAATAATCCGAGCTGATCGCTGTCAAGCTGACAGGCAATAGAGTTGGCCGCCGCAGTTATTGCGGCAGTAAGTTCACATGGATTCATAAAATATCACCGATACTATTTTATTCCGTATGACAGGCCCCTGTTAAAGGGTCAACCGATGTATATTAATAGTTGTGACATAAAAAAGGCTCTGCATTTGAATATCAAACACAGAGCCTTAATGGGTCAATTTATGCTGTCAAATTTAAACAACACTTATGCGTTCTTTGCACAATGAACAGCAACGCCGTTATTGGAGTAAATAGTATGCTCAACACCATCAGCATCCTTATAGGTGCAGAATGCAAGAATATTTACTTCATTAGCAACCTTAAGATTGATGGTCAAACGATACTGAGCATTAAGAGCGGTGCATGTTGCAACCGATTTACGGAGATTCGCATCGGTAGGATCCGTGATTTCATTTGTACTATAAATAAAACCGCTGGAAACATAAGTGAATCCGCTATTTGGAACGCTGCGTTCCATCATTACAGAAATCTTGGAACCGTCGCCGTTAACATCACAAACATCAGTAATATTAACAACCGGAGTAAGATCAACAGCATTATCAACGATGATCGGTGAAAGGGTCAGATCAGCACCCATGAAGAAGGTGTAATCAGTCTTGTAGCTGATGATATTACCGTCTCCATTCTGCCAACCGCCGAAATATTTGCCGGTATCAAGAGTGCTGCTGTCAAATTTAACAGTAACCTTGTCATTATAGTTGTACTGACCGCTTACATCCTCTTTTGCGCCGGTAACAGCTAAAGTGTATTTCTTGGTAGTATCAACAGCAAATGTCGGAACAAGAGTAATGTCCGCGGTAACCTTGATGGTCTCAGTATCAATCGCAGTGCCATCGGCATATGCCCATGAAACGACCTTGTAGCCGTAGGTAAACGGAGCAATATCAGCCAGAGCGATCTCAGCGCCGGCGTTAACGGCAGTAACAATCTCATTGCCGTTTTTACCGATAACAGTAACATTGTATTTAACAGGATTGAAAACCTGAATGGTAGCAAGAACAGTCTTTACATTACCAAGTGCGTTGTCACCGGTTTCAATCTGTCCGACAAGTGTATATGTGCCTTCTTCATCGAAAGTGAACTCACCGTTTTGACCGTTGCCCGGCTTAAAATACTTCTTTTCGGTGTCGCCGAACATGATCCATGCATGGTAGCTTGATCCCGAATAAGCATTGCCTTCTTCGTCATAGATAGTGAAAGGCAAGTTGGCATTCCACCAACCGTCGCCATCCTTCTTTATGGTATCGCCAACAAAAGCGGCAGCAGGCATTGTGGTGTAAGCAGTAAGACCGGTACGATCAGCGCTCTTATAGGAAATTGTCTCGGCTTCGCCGGTGTATTCCTTAGTATAATCGCAATCAGCACAGGAAACAACACCGTTTTCAAATGTCAGAGTATGACCTTTTGCATTGACATAATCAGCATTCTTTGTGATATCGCAGTAAGAGCATGTGTAAACACTATAGCCCTTAGCTGTGCAGGTCGCTTCAATAGTATCGGTAAGCGAATAATTATGCGGGCAAGCTTTTACGGTAAATGTACGAAGTGTAACAGGCTCGATGTTAGAATGGGAATTACCATCCGCATCCTTAACGCTTTCGAGCTTACCGCTGAGAGTATACTCACCGGCAGTCTTGCAAACATAGTCGATTGCGCCGCCGTTGTACACATGATAGCCTGAAGCTACATTTCCGTTAGGATCAGTAATAGTAAGCCATGTGATTCTGCCGGTATAAGACGCGCCGTCGTATGTGAAAGGAATATTTGTATTCGTCCACCAGCCCGAACCGTTTACCAGCTTATCGCCGACATACAAATCATCAGTAGAGAAAGGAACGCCCTCATTCTGATAAACGCTGACGTCAATTGCGCCGTTGTAATTTACATTGCCGTCCGGATCCTTATACATACGCGGAACCGCCTTAACGTCAAATGTAGCAACTACAACATCTTCGCTGCCGCTGACATCGTTGCCTGAAAGATCCTTGCGGCGTTCAATTCTCGCTTTAAGCGACCAAGTTCCTGCCGTATCAAGAGTCTGAGTACAAGCAGCACCGGTGGAAACATTGCAATCGCTTGAGCTGCCGTTAGGCTTTACAACAAACATATGCCAGATTGTACCGGTATAAGTGTTGCCGTCAGACGAAGCATAGCAATAACGCTGATTAGCATTATTGGAGTTGTACCAACGCGATGTTCCGTTGGAAAGAGTATCGCCGACATAGAACTCGTTTTCGCTGAAAGTTACATAGGAAAGCGCGTTATCGGCAAGATCAAGTGCACCATAGTACTTAATCTCAGTGTTTCCGGTAAAGATGTTATCGCCGTAAAGTCTCGGCATAGCCTTTACATCAAAGGAAACGAGGTTGATAGTTTTACCGGTTGAAAGATTGGCCTTGCATACCCAAGTACCGGCTTTGCTCAGGGACTGAGGAGTGTTGTCGCCCCTGGCTGATGCAATGCTGCCATAATAAAGATAAGACTCAAACATTTTTGTGTCATCACAGTACCAGGTAGCTCTGCCATTAATTTTTGCCGATACAGTACTATCACCGTCAGCATAGGTGAAATCGCCGTTAAGCCATCCACCGTTCCATTTGATGCTGTCGCCGACATAAAGATCAGCATTTGAAATCTTGAGATACTGGCCGTCTTCAGCCGAGTAGCTGTTGAGTGACAGCTCGGTTGTAACAAATCCCTGCCAGTCATCAAGACGCGTGGATTCGGCCGAAACAAATGTAAACGCGCAAGTAACCATAGTTACTACCATGCACAGCGCGAGTACCAAGCTGACCGATCTACTAAGTAGAGTTTTCATTGTTTTCTATTCTCCTTTCAAAAATTGAAACATTTTATATGTCAGGATAATATTACCTGCATTGCTTATTATTATAATATTTGTAAACAAATAATTCAACTTTTAAATTACTTTTCTACATTTTTTATAAATCCAAAAAGCATTATCTGTTTATATTTAACAAAAAGTATGAAATTACATGAAATATAAGGTTGCTTTATAATTATAGATTTATACACAAATTTATTGATAATAATATAGAGTTTTGTCCTTTACATAATTGTTATGTTATGGTCAGCAGGAAAATGAATAACTTATTAAAAATTGCCTTATGTTGCCGTATGATTTTTTATGCAAAACTGCCACAAAACTTAAAACCGCTATGAGAGCAAGTCCCATAGCGGTTTTGTGTTTTGTTTATTAATGCTGTTCTCAGCCGCCGAGGTACGCCTTGCGTATTTCCTCGCTCTTAGCCAGTTCTTCGCCTGTTCCGGTCAATACAATACGTCCCGACTCAAGAACGTAAGCACGGTTCGCAATATGCAATGCCATTTCTGCGTTTTGCTCAACAAGCAAAATAGTTGTTCCTGCGCGGTGAAGCTCTTTGATAATATCAAATATCTGCTCAACAAGTATCGGGGCAAGACCCATCGACGGCTCGTCCAGCATCAGCAGCTTCGGCTCACTCATCATCGCGCGGCCCATCGCCAGCATCTGCTGCTCGCCGCCGGAGAGCGTGCCGCCGATCTGCTTGCGGCGCTCCTTCAGGCGCGG
>USQH01000065.1 GCA_900556765.1 uncultured Oscillospiraceae bacterium | reverse complement strand
ATCCTGACCGCCGCCGCAAACTCTTTCGCGGTAAACACGGCGGGAAGCGATACGGGTATTAAGCGGGAATAATCGGCAACAGATGCGAGCGTATAATCACCGACAAGAGCCGAGGGGATACGCTCCGCGCGCGGGGCGCGGCGTTTCCTGCTCTGCCCGTATCCGGTCTTCCAGCGGTACTCCTGCATATCGCAAAGCACGACCCGCACATGGAAGCGCGGATGGGTGAGATAGTCCCTGAGAGAATACAACTCGTACAGGCAATCCTGCACACAGCCGTGGCGCGGGCTCTTGCGGGGCTCTGAGACAGTGCCGTCCGACGGGTCGATCCAAGACAGATATTTCTCCCGCGCGACGGGATAGACCACGGTCACTTCCCGCTCGGCAAGGAAGGCGGCAAGTTTCGGGACGAGGCGATCCATGCGGCGCGTCTGCACTTCCCATATGCCCTCATCGGAACAGACATCGGCGATGTAACGACCGAGACGCACTTCATGAAAAGACGCGTCGGGGGATAGATAGTATTTCAGAATGGCATGGAGACGTCTCTCTCCCATCGTCCCGATCCCCCTGAGAGTACCTTCTCGCCCTGCAAGATAAACGCGCTTCGACGCCCGACGAAACGCCTCTCGCATCTCGGGCGAGACCTCTCCCCACATCTGCCCTGCCATCAAAATTGCCGCCGCCTGACAGGCGGCGGCATAAAGTTACCCGCGAACAATGAGTTCATCCCGACGAGGTCCGTTCGACACCATGGTGATCGGCGTCTCAATTTCGTTCTCGATGAATTCAATATAGGCGCGGCAGTTGGCGGGGAGATCCGCGTAGTTTTTGATACCGCGAACATCGCACTTCCATCCCGGCAGTACCTTGTAAACCGGTTTGCAGCGTTCCAGCGTCGGCGTGGTGGGAAAATCACGAATGACTTTCCCGTCCACTTCATACCCGACGCATACGGGAATCTCATCCAGATAACCGAGCGCGTCCACAACCGTCAAAACAACCTCTGTGGTGCCCTGGCATTCACATCCGTATTTTGTAGCAACGGCGTCAAACCAGCCCATTCTGCGCGGACGGCCGGTTGTTGCTCCGAATTCACCGCCATCGGCGCCGTTAAGACGAAGCTGCTGAGCTTCATCACCGAATATTTCGCTGACGAATGCGCCAGCACCGACAGCGCTTGAATATGCTTTGACTACGGTAACGACGTCCTTAATTTCGCGGGCAGGTACTCCTGCACCGATTGAACCGTAACCCGAAAGGGTGGAGGAAGAAGTGACCATTGGGTAAATGCCGTGGTCGGGGTCCTTAAGCGAACCAAGTTGGCCTTCAAGCAAAATTGTCTTATTATCACGAACAGCATTGCGCAAGATCGCGTGTGTATCTCCCACAAATGGTGTGATCCACGCTTTCCATTCAAGCAAAGTTGCAAATATCTCATCCGCGTTGATAAGCGGCTTGTGATATAAATGCTCGATCAGTACATTTTTAGTTGCGATAACACGTTCCAACTTGTCCTTCAGTGCTTCTTCGTTGAACAGCTCGCATACCTGAAATCCGATTTTGGAATATTTATCAGAATAGAACGGAGCAATGCCCGACTTAGTTGATCCAAAGCTGCGTGAAGAAAGGCGTTCTTCCTCGTACTGGTCAAATAAGATGTGATAGGGCATGACCATCTGTGCGCGATTTGAAATAACCAAATTAGGTGCGGGAACACCGCGTTCGACGATCTCGTTATATTCTTTCATCAAATTAGGAATACTGAGCGCTACACCGTTACCGACAATGTTGAGAACATTTTGACAAAAAGCGCCCGACGGCATCATATGTAGTGCAAATTTTCCGTATTGGTTCTTAATAGTATGACCTGCGTTTGCACCGCCCTGAAATCTAACAACGATGTCTGCCTGAGTTGCGAGCATATCGGTTATTTTACCTTTACCCTCGTCGCCCCAGTTTGCTCCTACAACTGCTTTTACCATTTCATCACCATAATTTCATTTATAATGTAATGTGTAACACAACTTAAATATTATAAACAAATTTTTTAGAAAAAGCAATATATATTTGCTTATAAATAAATGATATTTGTACTTGAAATCAATGTGCGGCATATGATATAATGTGTCTATTGCGAGTACAATTGTTTTCAATCGGAGGACAATATGGAAGATTTGCTTTTGGTTGACAGCAAAATACTGCCTGATGTTTATAAACGGGTGTTGCACGCAAAGCAGTTGATCGCCGACGGCACGGCAAAAAACGCATCCGAAGCCGCAAAGTTGGCAGGTGTTTCGCGCAGCGCATTTTATAAGTATAAGGACGGCGTTTTTGCGTACAACGAACGGTATGAAGGACATATTATTACGCTGCATGCTATTCTTGAGGATCATGCCGGTGTTATGATGCAGTTTATAAACGGATTATATAACTACGGTTCAAACATTTTGACTGTTTATCAGGACATACCAAACGGAGGCAGGGCTTCTGTCTCGGTCAGTTTTCGCACCGATTCCATCGGTACCGGAATTTCTGAGTTGCTTAATATGCTTCGTTCGATTGACGGTGTGGTTTCGGTAGTTCAAATATTGGGATAGGAGATGTAAATCATGATAGATATAGCAATTATGGGACACGGAGTAGTCGGTTCCGGTGTTGTTGAAGTTCTGCTGCATAACAGCGAGAGCATAAAACGCCGTGCAGGAAACGAGATAAATATAAAGTATATTTTAGATCTTAGAGACTTTCCGGACAGTCTGGTTAAGGATCGCTTTACAAAGGATTTTAACGATATTCTTAATGATAATGATGTTAAGATCGTTGTAGAGACTATGGGCGGATTAAAACCTGCGTATGAGTATGTTAAGGCGCTCCTGACGGCTGGAAAAAGCGTTGTTACGTCAAACAAGGAACTTGTTGCTGCTCACGGACAGGAACTGCTTAAAATAGCAAAGGAAAATAACCTTAATTTCCTGTTTGAAGCCAGTGTCGGCGGCGGAATACCGATAATTAGACCGATTATGCAGTGTCTTGCGGCAAATGAATTCGGCGAGATTGTCGGTATACTCAACGGTACGACAAACTTTATAATGACAAAAATGATAAAGGACGGCATGAATTTTTCAGATGCGCTCAGTTTGGCACAGAAGCTTGGATACGCCGAACGCGACCCATCTGCGGATATTGACGGACACGATTCCTGCCGGAAAATATGTATTCTTGCATCCCTTGCCTTTGGCAAGCACGTTTATCCCAATCAGGTTCATACTGAGGGGATTTCAAAAATCACCTCTGCGGATGTTGCTTATGCTGCTAAGTGGGGGGGAGTTATCAAGCTTATTGCGAGTGTAAAAAAATTAGACGACGGACGAGTGACCTGTGCAGTATATCCTGCTTTTGTACCAAATGACAGTCAGCTATCGTCGGTCGATGATGTATTTAACGCAATAATGGTCAGTGGTGACGCTATTGGCGACGTAATGTTTTACGGACGAGGCGCCGGTAAATTGCCGACGGCAAGCGCCGTAGTTGCTGACGTTATCGACTGCGTGAAACATGTCAAGGCTAGAAAATACCTTTACTGGGAACCAGGCGATGCAAACTATGTTGCCGATTATCTGGACAATACGGCAGAACTCTTTTTCCGCGCACATACCGACGATTATCAGACAGCCAAAAATGCTGTAATTAAAGAGTTTGGTGAAGTGAAATTTTTGTCTGATGATAACGCGAATGAAATTGCATTTATAACCAATAAAGGAATAGAACGCGAACTTATAAGTGCGTTTGAACGCACAGGTCTTGCAGCCGATGCAATGATCCACGTTTTATATTGATTACTAATATAATGTATTATTTTTTTAAATCTCGGGAGGAAATGATTTTATATGTCACTTATAGTACAAAAGTTTGGCGGCAGTTCGGTCGCTAACGCCGAGCGCGTAAACCATGTTGCCGGTATTATTGCCGACACTTATCGCGCAGGCAATGACGTCGTTGTTGCCGTTTCCGCACAGGGCGATACGACCGATGATCTGATTGAAAAGGCGAAGGAGATAAATCCCAACGCATCTAAGCGAGAATTGGATATGCTCTTGTCTGCTGGTGAGCAGATGTCGGTAGCTTTGCTTGCAATGGCAATCGAAAAACTCGGTTTGCCGGTATGTTCCTTGCTTGGCTGGCAGGTAGGAGTTCACACCGATTCGATACACGGTATGGCTCGTATTAAAAGTGTTGATACCGAGAGAATGATCGCTGAGTTATCAAAGAAAAATATTTTGATAGTTGCCGGTTTCCAGGGAATTAACAAATTCGACGATATTACAACGCTCGGACGCGGCGGTTCAGATACAAGTGCTGTCGCATTGGCGGCGGCTCTTCACGCGGACAAATGCCAGATATATACCGATGTCGACGGCGTGTATACAACCGATCCGCGTATTTCTAAGAACGCAAAAAAACTTGACGAGATTACTTATGACGAAATGCTTGAACTTGCTACTCTCGGCGCACAGGTGCTGCACAACCGTTCGGTAGAAGTGGCAAAAAAATATGATATCGAGCTTGAAGTGCTTTCCAGCATAACAAATGAAAAAGGTACAATTGTGAAGGAGAAGGTTAAGATGGAAAAAACTATAATCAGGGGCGTCGCAAAGGACGATAATGTTGCCCGCATCTCTATAGTAGGATTGCAGGATGTTCCGGGCGTTGCTTTCAAGCTGTTTGACAGACTGGCCAAAAAGAACATAAATGTTGATATTATTCTTCAGTCGGTAGGCAGAGACGGCACAAAGGATATTACATTTACTGTTAGTAAGGAACAGGAAGATATTGCTCTTCAGGTAGTCAATGAGTTTGATGCAAACGCTAAAATTTCATGCGATAATAATGTTTCAAAGGTATCTATCGTCGGTACAGGCATGGAGACCCATCCGGGTGTCGCGGCGAAGATGTTTGAGGCTCTGTATGATGCGGGAATCAACATTCATATGATAAACACCAGCGAAATCAGAATTTCGGTTTTGATTGACAGCAAAGATTCCAAGAAAGCGGTTGAAGCCGTCCACGACGCTTTTATAAAATAATTATTTTCCATGGCTGCTTTTTTGCTGTAAAACAGCAATCGGCAGCCATAGTTTTTCGATTTTTTAATATGAAAGGGCGATGAACAATGAGAATGTATGATATTTTAATAATCGGCGCCGGCGCATCGGGCATGATGAGCGCCATTACTGCTAAGTGTAAAAATAGCGGACTGAGCATTGCCCTGATCGAAAAAAACGATCGAGTAGGAAAAAAGCTGATTGCCACCGGAAACGGCAGATGCAATCTCACAAACACGGGCGCGGCTCCCGAGCATTACCACGGCGCGCAGCCGGGTTTTCCAGACGAGGTGCTCTCGCGCTTTACGCCCGAGGACACGCTGCGCTTTTTCGATTCTCTCGGCCTTGCCGTGAGCTGCGAGTACGGCGGCAGAGTATATCCGCAGTCAAACTCGGCAAACAGCGTGGTAGATGTTCTGCGCTTTGCGCTCATGCGCGATAACATAACGGTCAAAACCTCATGTCCTGCGCGTAAGATAGAAAGACGCGGCGAGGGCTTTTCGGTCCTGACCGATGATGGTAAGATCAATGCAGACTTCGTCATAGTTTCCTGCGGCGGCGCGGCCGGAGCAAAGGTCGGCGGAGTGCACGACGGATACGAGCTTTTAAAGCTGCTGGGGCATAAGAGCACGGTTCTGCTGCCCTCGCTCGTGCAGCTTGTGACCGATCCGAATTATCCGCGCGCGCTCAAGGGCGTGAGAGTAATGGCAAAGCTGCGCCTTGAAAAGGACGGAGAGATAATTGCCGAAAGCTTCGGCGAGCTGCAATTTACCGAAACCGGCCTGTCCGGCCCGGCAGCGTTTGATATTTCGCGCGCCGCGGCTCAGATCGGCAAAGGAAAGGTGCACATAGACCTGTCGGGGAATGAGGATATCGAGACTAAGCTGCGCGCAAGGATAAAGGCAAATCCAAGCTTATGCGCCGACGATGCTCTCACGGGAGTTCTGCACAACAGACTCGGCAGAATGGTGGTTAAATACGCCGGCGTTCCGGGGCAGACTCCGCTCGAAAGGCTCGAACAGCCGCAAATCGCAGCAATAGCCGCGGCCTGCCGCAATTTCTGCATCGAGCTGCGCGGCGTGGAGGATTTTGACCATGCTCAGGTGACGGCCGGCGGAATAAAGACCACCGGCGTAAATCCCGAAACGCTTGAGAGCTGGTTCGTTCCGCATCTTTTCATAACGGGCGAGCTTCTGGACGTTGACGCCGACTGCGGAGGCTATAACCTCCAGTGGGCGTGGGCAAGCGGTGTGACCGCAGGGAGGCTCGGCAAATGATACTGGTGAGAAATCTGCGCCTCGATATCGGGCAGAGCAGCGATCGGCTGAAAGTCAAGGCCGCGCGCGAGCTGAAGCTCCCGACTTGGGCGATAAAAGATGTTAAGATAACAAAGCGCTCGCTTGATGCGCGCAGAAAAAATGATATACACTGGCTGTATTCCGCCGCCGTTACGGTCGATAACGAAGAAAAGCTGCTGGCAAAATGCAAAAGCAAAAACGTCGCCGCGTATGAAGAGCCGGAGTACACCGTGCCGCAGGCAAGTGCCGAAACTCGTCCCGTCGTTGCCGGCTTCGGACCGGGCGGAATGTTTGCGGCGCTTGTTCTGAGCATGGCAGGGCTAAAGCCTGTTGTGCTCGAGCGCGGCGCCGATGCCGAAACGCGCAGAAAAAAGGTCGAAGCCTTCCGCGCAGGCGGTGAGCTTGACACCGAGTGCAACGTCCAGTTCGGAGAGGGCGGAGCCGGAACGTTTTCCGACGGCAAGCTCGGTACAGGCATACGCGATATGCGCATCCGCTGGATACTGCGCACGTTTTACGAGCACGGCGCGCCCGAGAGCATACTCTATGACGCAAAGCCGCATATCGGAACGGATATACTTATTAATGTAGTGCAGAGCATACGAAAAGCCGTCATCGCTCACGGCGGCGAGGTGCGCTTTAACTCAAAGCTCACGGGGCTTGTTACGGAAAATAACACGCTGCGCGCGGTTCGGGTGACGGACGAAACGGACGAGTACGAGCTGCCCTGTGAAAGGCTCATTCTCGCCGTAGGCCACTCGGCTCGCGATACGTTCGAGATGCTCGAAAAAGTGGGAGTTCCTATGGAGGCAAAGCCGTTTTCGATGGGAGCGCGCATAGAGCATAAGCAGAAAATGATAAACATCTCGCAGTACGGCGAGGATAACGAGTCCCTGCCGGCAGCCGACTATTCGCTTAATGTCCATCTTCAGGACGGAACAAGCGCGTATACCTTCTGTATGTGCCCCGGAGGCGAGGTTATTGCCGCGGCATCCGAGACCGGCGGCGTGTGCACAAACGGCATGAGCAACTCTTGCCGCGACGGCGAGAACGCAAACAGCGCGCTGCTTGTGACACTTTCTCCCGAGGATTTTCCGTACGAAGGGCCGCTCGGCGGTATGTACTGGCAGCGCGATATCGAGCGTGCGGCGTTCGCTGCCTCCGGCAGCTATCGCGCCCCGGCGCAGAAAGTCGGCGATTTTATCGCACACAGGAAAAGCGAGGGGGAGGGCGGCGTACTGCCGAGCTACCGCCCCGGCGTTTTCTGGTGTGATCTTCACGATGTCCTGCCGGAGCGGATAAGCTCGGTGCTCGAAAACGCTCTGCCCGAGCTTGGACGGAAGCTCAATGGC
>USQH01000064.1 GCA_900556765.1 uncultured Oscillospiraceae bacterium | reverse complement strand
ACCATTGCTGCATCGCCGCCGCAGACACCCTTTGAGTTTTTAGCATAAATATTGATGCCGCATTTAAAATTAGGATCATAGATCAGCACGTTTGGCTCGGAGCTGCTCGATGTAGCTTTGCTTGACGCGGCTGAGGACTGATCCTTGCCGGTGTTTGTCGAGGATGTACCGCTGTTTTCACCGGCGGAGCTTACCGCAGAGGATGAATCTGTCGGTTTTTTGCCGTCGCCGCTCGAAGACACGGCAGAACCGGTTTTTGATGAGTCCGCGTGCGATGAACCGGACGGTACGGAAATAATGGTTATATCTTCGTTGGCTTTTTTGTTTACAAGGTCGAGCATACCGGCTGATGAATCGGTGTCATTGACGACAATTAGCTTGATAATGCCGTCGTCGGACAGCTCTCCGCCGTCGACTGCACCAATGTATGATTTTGCAGAAACGACGGTGCCTTTGTAACTGTTTAGCGTTATAAGACCGTTTGCGCGTGACGCCGGCGCATACGCCTGAGATGCGGCGTTGTTGCCTGCAATCATGCGGAAGTATCTCTCGACCGAGCGGTCGCCGCCGACAGCGTCGGAGACCGCGGCGGTCAGCTTGACCGAGCTGTTGTAGGTAGCACCTGAGGTATCGGTATCGCTGAATTCGTTTTCGCGTACAAGACGCGCCGTGACTACGACATTTATGTCGCGTTCCTTAGAATAAGGGGTTATCAGTGTCAGCAGCTTGTCACCGGTGTCGGCAGTGTCGGCACAGTTTATGGCGGAGTAGGTGACAATATCCTTGATATAGCTGTCGCTGATGATGCCTTCTTTAGAAAAGTCATATGAGTAGTTGACCGCGGCAGTCTGAAGATTGCTGTCCATGGTCATTACGCTGATTACCTTCCACGAATCGTTATAGAATATCGAATTCATGGTTATAACGGGATTTGCCTTGTAAAAATCGAGATCAAGATATTTTTCAAGGTCACTGAACATATCGCCGTTATCTGTATTATTGCCGTATATCGCAAGATTTACGGGATAGGATGCGTGTATGTCGTATTTGCTGAGGGTGTACGGCGTGCCGTAGCTGCCTCGCATACCCGAAAAGGTATGCTTAGAGTAGTAGTCTGCTCCCTTTTTGCCGGCTGTGACAACGGGGTAATCAATACCGCTGTTCGGAACGGTTACCCAGCCGATCATATCGTTGTTGCTTTCGTACAGACCGGCGTAATTGAGTATATCTACCGGAATATCATGGCTTGTGGCGGCGTCGTCCTTGCGGTCGCGCAGTTCCTCATACTCACTGCGGCATTTGCTTGTCTGATAGTACATTGTGTAGCCGAAATAGCCGCCGACTAAGAGGGCGACCAGCATAAGCGCAATAATGGGAATCCATGCACGGCGGCTTCCCGAACGGTCTTTTTTTATTGCTGATTTTTTAGGACGTTTCAGCTCCTCGTCAAGTATAAAGTCCTCTTCTTCGATAAATCCGATACGGTCACCGGAGGTTCTGTCATCGTATACCGGAGGTGTATCAAAGGCGGCATCGGATTCGTTTGCGGCACCGCTGAACTGGAATACCGGAGGTTCAAAACTTCCGCGCGGAGCGGGTATGTCAAGGCTGTCGGCGGTGAAAATATCGGACGTGTCGGATACCGAAGGCAGGCCGGAAATGCTCGGCTGCTCGTATTCCGGAGCGGTATCGTTTTCATGCTCCATGACCTTTGCGCCGATGTACGGTTCAATGTACATTTCAAGCATTTTTGCACGGTGTTCGGCATCATCGTCCAGGACGATGATGCTCTGACCGCCGTTTTCAAGAATCATTCCTGCGATTTCCGCGTCGTCGTTCAGCAAGGGGACTGCGCCGCTCGGCAGAGTCATATCGTCAATGGGAGCAATGCCCATTGCATCCCAGTCAACATCTGTAATCGGCAGCCCGAGCCCCTTTGACAGTATTTGTATCAGTCCGATTCTGCCGGTAAGCGGGCCTATTGCAATGATGACCTGCGAGCGTTCGACAGCCGCCGCCAACAGTTGCAAAAAGAACTTTGCGTCGTCCGCTTTTGCACTGCCTGTATAGTCGGCGACAGAGCTCATCATGTTGTCAAAGGTGCTGTCGACCTGAGTATTAAGATAAATTCCCTCAATATTCATATCATGACCTCAATCGTTATCTGGATATATTATCTTTATAATCTAAATAATCTAAAAATTCAAATTACTGTTAGTGCTGCTGTCCCACGGATTGGTGCTGGAAAAAGCGTACGGATCGGATGACGGTGTGTACCACGGCATATCCGATTCGGTGGGGTTGGGAACGGGTGCGTACGGATCTTTGCTGGACGCCGCAGACGATGTTCTTGAACTTGTGTCAAACGGATTTACAAAAGACGGTGTGTAAGTTGAAGATGTTCTGCCGGATGAGGTTTCGTCGGTTGATGTGGACGGAATAACTACATGCTCGGTGGCACTGCTCTGATGTGAGGAAGTCTCGCCCCAGGTATACAGACCGTCTGAGAATGTGGGCTTCTTTGAACCGTAGCGCGCGTACCATGCGGCTGGGTAAAGTGGCGATGAGTTTTGCGTTGCCTGAGCAACGTTGACCGTTGAGGTCTCGCCGTCTCTGACCTTGCGCGCCATTACAATGAATCGCATATCCTTTGACGTGCCCAACTCATAGGTGCAGGTGCTGAGCGTCAGGATTTCATCGCCCTTATTCACGTCGACGGTGGTGTTAATGAGTGAACGGCGGCGAACCTGTTCGATCCACGCAAGGAAATCCTCCTGATTTATAAAGCCCTGAACGGTAAAATCAAAGAAGTAGCCGTTGTCATCATTAGGATCGGCGTTGGTTATGAAAGCGGCAAATACCTTGTATGTGCCTGTTTTGTATATGGTATCGAATGTAAGAGTCGGATTTTCCTTATAAAACTCGACGGTCTTGTACTTGCGGATCTGGGCAAACATGGTTTGATCCTTCATATGGTGGCCGTAGAGGGTGATATTCTGGCTGGTGTCCTGACCGCCGACGGTGCATTTATAGTCCATAAAATATGCGCCGTAAACGGTGGATTTTTTTTGACCGTTATGTGTCAGATAGTATGAATTGTCGGTGGATTGATATACCGCTCCGTCAACGTTGGTGTTTGGTATGGTTATCCAACCGCGGAAATCGTTGTTCTCGTTATACAGTGCGCGGTATTTGTTGAGTATGCCATCCTCGCCCACGGTGGTGTTGTTTTCGTCGATCATATCTTTCGTGTGACTTCTGAAGCTGTCGTTTTCCACGCGTCCTTTAAGATAGACGGCAAGATTGCCGAACGCGGCAATGAATACGACCAGCGCGACCAAAAAAACGCACTTTCTGATTATCTCGCGCGCCGGATCGCCTTTCCAGGGGACGAAAAAACTGAAAAAGCGTACAATGCCGCTTTTCTTTTTTTCGTCGTGCTTGTCGGTAGTTTCATTCGTGCTTTCGGTTTTGTCACCGTCGGAAATATAGGTCGCGTTATTGAGCGATTTATTGGTTGTCTTGACCGGTGAGGGAAATACCGTTGTGGCAGACAAATTCTCCGCCGAATTGGCTGCGTCTGATGTGTCGGTCACGCTCGAATCATCATCCTCGGATATCACAGACTCGGCTGTGCCGAAGCCATCATTTGCGGAGCCGGAGTTTTGTTCGGATGTGACTGCATTTACCGCATCCTGCTTTGCGGCGACGGCAGCCGATATCTGATCGGTAATCGACAGATCAACGTCCTTTTCGATGATGTTTTCATTTTCGGAATATGTACCGTCGGTGTCGGCTGCTGCTTTTGCATCAGAACCGGTAGCGGCTGTTCCGATTTCTTCACCGCGAAGCAGACGCAGCATCAATTCCGATGTTTGCGTGTCGACAGCGTCACAATTCTTTATGATATCGGACAATTCCGATATATTTATGCTGTCGGTGTTCGGGGCAGCCGACGCTTTGGATAGATTGTCAGCGGCTTGTCCGGCGTTGGTGTCATTTGCGTCGAATTGCTGTTCGGACGGGCGCTCAAGCCGGTCGGTAACGGGTACAGACTCGGTCGGCTGCTGAGCTTTCGAAAAATTTGCCGCCGATGCGTCATGCGGCATACTCTCGTCGGTATATCGGATTTTTGACGGATCGAAATGCAATTTGTTGTCAGCCATAGTTTACTCCTTGAAAAATGTGTCAGACTCGGCGTCGGTCATGCCGCCTGCCAAAAAGTCCGCGTCACCGCTTAGATACAGCCGCAGCATATCCAGCGCATTTGACGATGCAATGTGTCTTATATACTCTCGTTCCTGCGGTCGTCGTCCGGCCGCAAGCCTCCTCATATAAACCTTTTCGCCGTCGGCAACGGCGATATAGACCAGTCCTGTCGGCTTGCCCTCAAACGGGCTGCCCGCGACGCCGGTGATACCGACGCCGAGGTCGGCACCGGCTACCCTGCGAACTCCCTGTGCCATCATTCGCGCGACGGGAGCGCATACGGTTCCGAGCCGTTCTATGGTATCGGCGTCAACGCCGAGAACCTGATTTTTTATTCTGCCGGAGTAGGAGACAACTCCCAGTTCAAAAACTTCGGATGACCCCGAGATAGCGGTAAGCCTCTTTGACAGCAGGCCGCCGGTGCATGATTCCGCTGTTGCGACCGATTTGCCGCTGCTTTTAAGTGCGGTCACCACTGCTTTTTCAAGGCTTTCGGCATCAATTCCGTAAACGTTGCTGCCAAACTCGGCACATATCTTGTTAATCATCGGACGGCAGATATCGTCAGCCGCCTTGGTGTCGGCGGCGTGAGCCGCAACGCGGGCGCGTACCTCGCCGTCGCCGCAGTAAAGCGCAACGGTCGGCTCGGTGCTCTCGGTAATATCACCGAGAATTTCGGCAACCTTTGACTCGCCGATACCGAAAATGTTGATATCATGGGTGACGATTACGCTGTCGGACAGTCTTGCGAGGTAAGGAACAACCGAGTTTTTCATCATCGGTTCCAGTTCTCTCGGCGGTCCGGGCAGTAAAACGACCCGTTTTCCGTCATGCTCCACCGCAAATCCGGGAGCAGTGCCGTTTTCGTTGTTGAATACGGTACAGCCGACCGGCAGTATCGCTTGCGAGCGGTTGTTTTCTGTCATTTCGCGTCCTGAACGGGCAAAATGTTCCTTTATTCGGTCGAGCGAAATCTGATCGGTGTAGGTGTCAAGCCCAAGCTCGTCACATACCGCCTGCTTTGTAAGATCGTCGTCCGTTGGACCGAGCCCTCCCGACAGGATGACAACGTCACTGCGCCCGATAGCCTGTCTAAAGCAGTCGCGCAGACGCTGCGGATTGTCGCCGACTGTCGACTGATGGTATACAGCAATGCCGAGAGCGGCAAGCTCGCGTGCTATGCAAGCCGCGTCGGTGTTTACGATCTCACCGAGCAAGAGCTCTGTGCCTACAGAAATTATCTCAGCCGTCATTTTCGGCGACCTCCTTTCGCATTTATGTAAAATATCCTGTTAAACTTTTATTGTTATTATCGGTTGCTAATCCATTCGTATGAAGTGCCGTCAACCGCGCGGTCGATAAGCGCGTCAAAGTCAAGCGGCGACTCCGCTTCGATTACCGCGTCGACAGTCGGGCGAGTGCGTGGATGTTTCGGCGTAAATACGGTGCAGCAGTCCTCATAGGGCTGTACCGATATGTCAAAGGTGTCGATCTTTCGCGAAATCTGGATGATCTCCTCCTTGTCCATGCCGATACAGGGACGGAAAACGGGCATATCGACCACCGAGTCGGTCACCGCCAGCGCGTAAATAGTTTGGCTTGCTACTTGACCGACGCTTTCTCCCGTAATGAGTGCCTGACAGTTGTTTTCCCTCGCCAGTCGGTCTGCTATCTTCATCATAAAGCGGCGCATTATCAGCGTGAAGTACTCCTCGGGACATTCGCGGCTGATTTGCTCCTGTATTTCGGTAAACGGAACTATTGCAAGCCTTATTGCGCCGCAGTAGCCTACCACTTTGCCGAGCAGTTCCTTGACCTTCATTTCTGCACGGAGCGAGGTGTATGGCGACGAGGCAAAATGTACCGCGAAAAGCTCGATTCCGCGCTTTGCCATCATCCAGGCGGCTACCGGAGAGTCAATGCCGCCGGATATAAGTATTGCCGCGCGTCCGCCTGTTCCGGTGGGCATACCGCCTGCGCCGAGCATTTGCCCTGCGTGGACATATGCGCCGAAGTCGCGTATTTCGACGTTTACGGTAATATCGGGATTTTTTACGTTAACTCGCAAATGCGGATAAGCGGCGAGCAGTTTTGCACCCATTTCGGCACAAATATCGGGCGATTTGACAGGGAAACGCTTGTCTGCGCGTTTTGCTTCCACCTTAAAAGTGCGGGCGGCGGAAAGCGCGTCGGCAAGATAAGGAACACCTTTTTCAATTATGTCGTCCATATCCTTTTCGCACACCAGCGCGCGTGAAAAGGCGGCTATACCGAATACGCGCGACACGGCGCCGAGTGCACGGTCAAAATCAAACTCGTCCTCCTGCGGCACGACGTATATGGTCGACTGAGCTTTGGTTATCTGTGCTTTGCCGCACGGCTTTATCGAACGGCGCAGATTTTTTATCAGGATGTCCTCAAACGAACTGCGGTTAAGCCCTTTGAGAACGATCTCTCCGTTTTTTATCAGTATAACTTCTTTCATTTATGACTCCGTGTTAGTTGATTTATGCCGCTCGTTATCCCGTCGACCAGTGCGTCGACATCCTCGGCGGTGCTGAAACGCGAAAAGCTGACCCGCAGTGCGCTGTCGATCAGGCGGTCGTCAAGTCCCTGCGCGCGCAGCACGTGGCTTTTTTTCCCTTTTGCACAGGCTGAGCCGCTGGAAACGTAGACGCCGCTTCTTTCCAAATGGTGCAGCATGGTCTCCGAACGAATGCCGTCGACAGAAAAATTAAGTACATACGGCAGTGCGTTGTCGGGTGAATTGACTGTTACGCAATCAATTTCGTTTAGCTTTTTACGCAAATATCCGTTCAACTCAGCTGTTGCCGCGTATTCCTTTTTTATATCAGGCAGAGCGGTGACAGCGGCGGCGAAACCTTCCGCGAGCAGTGTTGATTCCGTGCCGGAGCGCATACCGCGTTCCTGACCGCCGCCGACTATCAGCGGCAAAATGCGCGCACCCTTGCGTATATACAGAGCGCCGATTCCCTTAGGACCGTGTATCTTATGTGCGCTGACCGAGATAAGGTCGGCGCCGAGCTTTGCGGGATTTATATCTATCTTACCGAACGCCTGAACGGCGTCGATATGTATCAGCGCGTGGCTGCCGGCGGAGGTAACGGCGCGTTTTATCGCGCCTGTCGGCATTAAGGCTCCTGTTTCGTTGTTTACCGCCATCATGCTGACAAGAACGGTATCCTCCGTAACAGCATCGAAAACTTGTTTTTCGCTGATATTTCCGCTGCTGTCCGGCGAAAGATATGTTACCTCAAATCCCTCGCTTTCGAGCAGTTTCATGCATTCAAGTATCGAATGATGCTCAATTGCGGTGGTGACGATGCGTTTTCCGTCGCGTTTTTTTGCCCGAGCTGCGCCTAAAACAGCTGTGTTGTTGCTCTCGCTTCCGCAGGAGGTGAAGTACAGCTCTCGCAGATCGCAGCCGAGCCTTCGCGCGACCGCTTCGCGGCATTTATCAAGCTTTATCTGAGCGTTTATACCGAGCATATGCAGTGACGACGGATTGCCGAAATCGGACTGCATATATTCGGTCATACGGGCGACGGCCTCTTGACAAAGCGGGGTTGTCGCGCTATTATCGAGATAGTGGAGCAAATAAGCGCACCTCTTCAGTGTGTATTTATACAGATATTATTATACACTATTTATCAACTGAGTACAACCGTTTTCGTAATATTTTGATATGAATAATAATCCCAGTATGTGTCAGCTTGGTATAGGACGAATTTGTGGTATAATACACTTATATAAATAAACATATAGCAAAGGAGCAGATCGGATGAAGGAGGAGACCGGTCGTCGAAA
>USQH01000063.1 GCA_900556765.1 uncultured Oscillospiraceae bacterium | reverse complement strand
TTTGTACTGCAAAATACAGGTATTGACCTGAATGCATATAAAGAGAGACAGATGAAAAGAAGAATTGACTCTCTTATTGAAAGAAATAAGTATGACGGATATGACAGCTATAGTAAAGCTATAAAGACAAACAAAGAACTGATGGATCAGTTTGTCAATTATCTTACGATTAATGTGTCTGAGTTTTATCGTAATCCGGCATTATGGAAGACATTGGAAGATGTAATACTGCCTGATCTGATTAAGAAGTTTGGCTCTAATTTGAAAATTTGGAGTGCAGCATGTTCTACAGGTGATGAACCATATTCTCTTGCAATGGTTCTTGCAAAAAAGATGCCTTTGAATAAGATACATATTATAGCTACAGATATTGATGATCAGGTTCTTGAAAAAGCAAGAGACGGTGTATATGCTGCATCAAGCCTGAAAGGTCTTCCTGATGAATATAAGAATAAATATTTTGAAAAAATGGGTGAAAAGTATTTCAAAATAAGTGATGAAATATACAATTACGACTCAAAAGCGCTGCAACTGTGCAGTAAACGCTTTGCCGAAATCGACGAAGTAACCGAATACAATCAAGTGAAAATGCTGCACGCTTTTATAAAGAACGGCGTCAGCGAGGCGCATTTTGCCGGATCGACCGGCTACGGCTACGGCGATCGCGGCAGAGATACTCTTGACAAGGTATTTGCAGACGCCGTCGGCGCCGAGAGCGCTGTTATACGACACAATTTCGTCTGCGGCACGCATGCGCTGACCGTTGCACTGTTCGGAATACTTCGTCCGAATGACAAAATGCTGTGTGTTACCGGCCGCCCGTACGACACACTGGTCGGAGTGATAGGCATCGACAAGGTGACCGACGGCTCCCTGCGTGATTTCGGCATCGAATACGATCAGGTAGATTTAATCAACGGTGAAGTTGACATCGAAGGCATAACAAATAAGCTGAAAAACGAGCACTACAAAATGGCTTACATACAGCGCTCCTGCGGTTATGCCGTCCGCCGTCCGCTGAACATGTGCGACATTGAACGCATTGCCAAAGCGGTAAAATCGGTCTCCCCCGACACCATTGTTATGGTGGATAACTGCTACGGTGAATTTGTTGAATGCGACGAATCGGTGAGCCACGGAGCCGATCTTATGGCAGGTTCGCTGATCAAAAATCCCGGCGGCGGTATTGCTCCGACCGGCGGATACATAGCAGGTAAGGCGGAGCTGGTCGAGCAATGTGCCAACCGACTGACAGTACCGGGTATCGGCGGCGAAGTCGGCGCATCGCTCGGCACCAACCGCGAATTGTACATGGGTCTGTTCAACGCGCCGCACGTTGTCGGAGAGGCACTGAAAACCGCCGTTTACGCCGCCGCTCTGTTGGAACTTATGGGATACGAGACATATCCGCGTTACGATGCAAAACGGGCAGATATAATTCAGACGGTCACGCTCGGCGACCGTCAAAAGCTGATAGACTTTTGCCGTGGAATGCAGTCGGGCGCTCCGGTAGACTCATTTGTTGTACCCGAGCCGTGGGCAATGCCCGGATACGACTGCGACGTCATTATGGCGGCAGGCACATTTACGCTCGGTGCATCGATTGAACTTTCATGCGATGCGCCTCTGCGCGAGCCGTTTGCAGTTTGGATGCAGGGCGGACTGAATTTTCACAGTGCGAGAATGGGAATACTGCTTGCAGTTGAATCAATGAAGTGATATAATATGGAACTGTCTTTTACGATCGGTGATTGCATCTAATTATAATGTATATTAAGACATATTAATATAAACCAAATACACAAAACGGAGGTCAATATGTCAATTTCATTCAACAAAGAAAACGGCGTTTTTACTCTCAAGACTAAAAAATCGCAGTACTCGTTTTTGCTGTACGAAAACAGATTTTTAATACATCTGTATTACGGCAAGCCGATTGCAAAGGATAAGCTGTCGACAGATATTAAAAGGCATAATTCGTTTGCCCCCTACTATAAAGAGTTTGGCGACCGCTTTTCCCCTGATAACAACACTTTTGAGTTTCCTTTTTTCGGGAACGGCGATTTCAGAACGTCTGCACTTAAACTGAGATTTCAAAACGGTAGCTGCGTTACCGACTTTACATATGCGTCACATAAAATATTCCGTGGCAGGGCTGATATCGACGGCCTGCCGTATGCCGACGCCGATGACAAGACTCAGACGCTTGCCATTACGATGAAGGACGAGCCGAATTCCTTAACTCTCACCCTCTACTACACCGTATTTGCCGAGTGCGACGTTATTTCGCGCTACTTTAAGCTGGAAAGCAAAGGCAACGGTGAGGTCAAGATCGAAAAAGCTATGTCACTGTGCGTAGATATGCCTGCCGGCGAATATGACTATATTGCGCTGACCGGTACATACCTCAGAGAGCGCTTTTATCAACGCAATCCTGTCGTTTATGCCAATCAGTCGCTTTGCAGCCGCCGCGGTGCATCCAGTCACCCAATCAATCCGTTCCTGTGCCTATGCGACAGAAAGACGACCGAGGAGCGTGGCAACGCATACGGCTTTAACTTTGTTTACAGCGGCAGTTTCCTTAACGAAATCGAACAGGATCAAAACGGCACCGTTCGCGTAATGTGCGGTCTCGGTCAGGATAACTTCGGTTATCTGATCAAAAAAGGTGAGAAATTTGAAAGTCCCGAGGCTGTCATGACATATTCCGCCGCCGGTTTGGGTCAGATGTCCCGCAATTTCCACAGCTTTATACGCGATCACATTTTGCCGCCCGACTGCTTTGAAAAGCGGCCTGTCGTGCTAAACACATGGGAAGCATCCTACTTCAACATTGACGAAGAAAAAATGTACCGTTTCGCCGATTCCTGCGCCGGTTCAAACATTGATATGCTGGTAATGGACGACGGCTGGTTCGGTCACCGCGACGACGACACATCAAGTCTCGGCGACTGGTACGTTTGCGAGAAAAAGTTTAAAAACGGGCTTGGCTCAATGATCAAGCGTATTAAAAAATCAGGTCTCAAGTTCGGTATTTGGATTGAACCGGAGATGGTCAACCCCAACAGTGACCTGTACCGTGCTCATCCCGAATGGGCACTCGGCGAACCGGGCAGAGAGAGCTTGCTCTCACGCCACCAGTTAGTGCTCGATATGGCTAACCCGGAAGTTGTCGACTACCTCATCAAGTCGTTTGATGAAACGCTCGGTAAGCTCGACATTGACTACATCAAATGGGACATGAACAGAAACATGTCCAACGTAGTGTCAAGCTATCTTCCCGCTGAGCGTCAGGACGAGGTTTCTTTCCGATATATGCTCGGCGTATACCGCCTTTACCGCTGGTTTAACGAGCGTTTTCCCAATGTTATGATCGAAAACTGCAGCGGCGGCGGCGGTCGATTTGACCTCGGCATGATGAAATACTCAACACAGATTTGGACCAGCGACCAGACTCATCCCGGTGCACGCGTACCAATTCAGCACGGAACGACATACGGCTATCCTACCTGCGTAATGAGTTGTCACGTTTCCAACGCCGCAGGCACCGCGTACGATATGCATAAGTTTGATTTTGCATATCATGTTGCAACAAACGGCGCTCTCGGTTACGAGCTGATGCTGCCCGATCTGCCGCAGTCGACCAGAGATATTATTGCCGATCAGGTCACCGAGTACCGTCAGAATGAGGACACTATATTGCGCGGTGATTTTTACCGTGTACACAATCCGCAGACCTGTCCCTACTACTCATTCTACTTTGTCAGCAGAGACAAAAATCAGATCCTTGCAACATTTACACAAAACCACGCTGAAACTCCCAAAAAGGTGAAGATGAAAATAACTGCCGCCGACAAAAACAGCACTTACAAGGATATTAAGTCGGGCGTTGTCTACACCGGCGAACAGCTTAGAAAGGGCATAGAGTTTATGTCCTTTGACCAAAACTGGTCCTGCTACGCTTTTGATTTCAGAAAAATATAATTTATTATTAAAACGCTAAAGCACGCCGTTTGAACTCATAAAGCGAGTTTAAACGGCGTGCTTGATTTAAATTAACAAATTTACTTTACAGTAGGCGCTTTTTCCCTGTTTTTCGACTTATAAACTATCTCATTTTTGCATTGCTCGCCGCTGAGAACGGCGTTCAGATTGGCATAAGTCACTTTGGCAATGGTGCTCAAGGCGTCGTCGGTCAAAAACGCTTGATGTGCGGTCATGAGCACATTCGGATGAGCAATCAGAAGCGACAGCATATCATCATTAATGACAACACCCGAATAATCCTCGAAAAAGAGGTCGCTTTCCTCCTCGTAAACATCCAGCGCCGCTCCCTTCACACGCTCGGAATTCAACGCATCAAGCAGTGCCTCGGTATCAATAAGCGCGCCGCGCGAGGTATTTACAATAAAAACGCCGTCCTTCATCATATCAAACGCACGCTTATTCAAAATATGATATGAACTGTCGGTAAGCGGACAATGCAGCGATATAATATCGCTGTTCTTAAAAAGATACTCCAGATCCACATAGTGTATATCCGAATTATTCAGCGGATACGGATCATAGGCGATTATATTCACGCCAAAGCCGCTGCACACCTCGATGAATGCCTGACCGATCTTTCCTGTTCCGATAACGCCCACCGTCTTTCCGCGCAGAAGAAAGCCGGTCAGTCCGTTAAGGCTGAAATTAAAGTCACGGGTACGATGGTACGCCTTGTGTATCTTTCGGTCAAGTGAAAGCAGCAGCGCCATGGCGTGTTCAGCGACGGTATACGGTGAGTACGCCGGCACGGTTACGACCGTAAGCTTGTCCTTAGCCGCTTTCAGATCGACATTGGAAAATCCCGAGCAGCGCATTGCCAGCACTTTTACCCCGTTTTCAGCCATAATATTGATCGTCTCGGCGTTAATATCGTCGTTGACGAATGCGACCACTGCATCGTATCCTTTGGTGACCGGCGCCGAATTTTTATTCAGCTTACCCTCAAAATAGCTGATATCGTACCCGTCATTCAGACAGTCAAAATACAGCTTGTCGTACGGTTTTGTATCAAAAAAAGCAATTCGATTCATTATTTTTCAACTCCCGATGATATTTTGTCCTAAGCACGATAAAATATAAGCCGTAAAGATATATAATTGACTTGTAATATCATAAAATTTTAAGTATAATTATGGATATAAAAAGAAAACTACGGAGGTATTATTATAATGAAAAATCGTTATCCGGACGCACGAAAGTATTATACGCGAATCGGAATCGACACCGACAGTGCCATTGAGCGCCTAAAGAATATACCCATTTCCATCCACTGCTGGCAAGGGGACGACGTAGGCGGCTTTGAAGGTCAGAGCGAACTCAGCGGCGGTATTGCCGCCACCGGAAATTATCCCGGCAAAGCCCGCAACGCCGATGAGCTGATGGCCGACCTGGACTTAGCGCTGAGTCTCATTCCCGGAAAAAAGCGCATTAACCTGCACGCAAGCTACGCCATTACCGACGAACAGGTAGACAGAGACAAACTACAGCCGCATCATTTTGCAAAATGGGTCGATTTTGCAAAAGAACGCGGACTCGGTCTGGACTTCAACCCGACATTTTTCTCACACCCGAAAGCCGCTGACAGCCTGACACTGTCTCATCCCGACGAAAAGATCCGCACATTTTGGATAGATCACGCTAAAGCCTGCCGCAAAATTGCAGCTTACTTCGGCGAACAGCTTGGCACTCCGTCGCTGTGCAACATTTGGATACCCGACGGTTACAAAAACGTGCCTGCCGATAAATTCGGTCCCAGAAAAAGGCTCAAGGAAAGCCTCGACGAGATTTACTCGGTCGAGTATTCACCCGAATTCATTGTCGATTCGCTTGAAAGCAAGGTATTCGGGCTGGGACTTGAGGCATTCACGGTCGGCAGCAACGAATTTTACATCAGCTACGCCGCAACTCACAAAAACATATATCCTCTGCTCGACAACGGTCATTACCATCCGACTGAGGTCGTCAGTGACAAAATCCCGGCTTTGCTCAATTTCTTTGACAAAATTCCGCTGCACGTTACCCGTCCCATCCGCTGGGATTCCGATCATGTCGTACTGCTTGACGACGAGCTGAAGGATATTGCGACAGAAATCATCCGAAATAACGCAGACGAACGTGTGCTGATCGGACTTGACTACTTTGATGCAAGCATAAACCGCATTGCCGCTTGGGTCGTCGGTGCGCGCAATATGCAAAAGGCTTTGCTCGGCGCTATGCTCGTTCCGCACGAGCGTCTTGCTCAACTGCAAAACGATGGGAAATTCACAGAGATTATGGTCGCCAACGAGGAAGCAAAAACCATGCCGTTCGGTGACATTTGGGAAGAATACTGCAAGCAATGCGGAGTTATCGAAACCGCCGACTGGTACAACAAAGTTGCCGCATACGAAAAAGAAGTTTTGCTTGCAAGAAACGAACAAGTTTCCGACAGCAAAAGCTGATAAGTTTAAAAACAGCATATCATTTACACAACAAATCGAGCCGTGCATATTAGCTGTATGCACGACCCGATTGAATATTATGTTATAGAAAAAATGTGCGTTTTTTAGATTAAAAACGCACATTCTTTTATTTGTATTCTTATTTCGCGTCGCAGGGATGCTTGCCGGTAAGTCCGAACTGACGGCGAATATCGTACAGGCGTTCAACCTGTTCCTTGGTCAGCTCCTTGGGGCCGCCGAGCTGACGCGCGAGGAATAAAAGCTGTGCGTAAAACTCGACCGATTCCATTTTGTGGTACGCATTGAGCAATGAATCGGAGAAAGACAGCGCACCGTGGTTTGCAAGCAGGACGGCGTCATATGACTGAAGATATTTTGAAACTGCGTCGGGTATCTCCTCGGTCGACGGTGTGCCATACTCGGCAATCGGAACTTCGCCCAGTGCGATTACTGCTTCCGGCATGATGGGCTGAGTGAGCGGTATGCCTGCGATTGCAAAAGCAGTAGCATACATCGGATGCGCATGAACGACACTCTTTACATCAGGGCGTTCACGGTAAACACGCATATGCATTTTTATTTCCGACGACGGTCTGAATCCCTCGTTAGCCTCGATGACCTTACCGTCACGGTCAACTTTGCATATGTATTCGGGAGTCATAAAGCCTTTGCTTACGCCGGTCGGGGTGCAAAGAAATTCGTTATCGCTGATCTTTACAGAAATATTACCGTCATTTGAAGCTACCATTCCGCGATCGTATATACGTTTACCAATATCGCAAATCTGTTGTTTGATTTCTGCTTCTGTCATTTTATTATCCCCTTTTAAATCAGTAAGTATAGAATTATTTTATCATATATAAGAAAAAAATCAATCTCAATTTGACAAAAAAGTGCGATTGCTGTCGTTCTGACAGAATTACATGCATAAAATGAATTTTGCACTAAAAAACATGAACGATGGTACATTAAAAGAGCACCGCTGAAATAATCAGCAGTGCTCTTAAAAGCAATAGAAGTACTGACTGATGCGGCAGCGCCGATCAGCTATTACAGATAGTCCTCGCCGCCGTCCTCGATCTCGCTTGCAATATCATTATCATCGGATGACTTGGTAAGAATATCGTCAACGTAATATTCAATCAATTCAGCTTCAGGTGCTTCAAACTTCTCGAGTTTCATATCTCTATACCTCCACTTATCATTACACTTATCTTTATATATATGATAAATCCCGAAAGCCCGTTTGTCAACACCAAATTGATTGTTTATTTAAATTATTTTACTTATTACTTATTTTTGCGGTATGAGCAAGACCGTATCACCGTCGGCAATATCCGCCGAAATTCCGTTTGCCGCCGCAATATCGGAAATTGTCGTATTATATCGGCGCGCAATATCCCACATTCTTTCCCTGCCGTGCGGATAATATATCACAAGTCGTGAAAAATCATCCTTGGGCTTCGGCTCCGACTCCGAAAGCTGAGCGTCGATAAGCGGGCTTGCGCCGCTGACGCTGATAAGTTCAAAATGGACCGCCAAATCCGCTCTGATCTCCGCCGAACCGGTCATCAGACTGTGTTCACAACCAAGCGCTATCACTTGCGGCGGCGTCATCTCGACATTGTCTCCGGCGCACGGATGCTCAAACGAAAAGTCAATGTTTTTTTCATAAAATCGAGGATAACCGTCGGCATCTATCGCCAGCAGATTCACGC
>USQH01000062.1 GCA_900556765.1 uncultured Oscillospiraceae bacterium | reverse complement strand
CAAGGATTTTCGGGGAATTGCAGGGAGTCAAAAATGCCCCTCGGGGGCTTCTCCTAAGCGGTAGGTCGGAGGTTCGAATCCTCTCGGGAACGCCACAAACAAAGCCGAAAGCCTTTTTCAAGGGCTTTCGGCTTTTCTTATTTCTTTTTCATACATCACGAATTGCTACTCATTAACAAGGTCATGTGAGAAACAACCACCAGTGAATGATATCCAGTTCTTTTGCTTCAATGATTAGCACCCGCATAAGTAGTTTCACCCGACAGAGCCTTTGTGTATTTCCTGATGGCTGTAGCCGCGTAGATCATAATCAGCAGCTCCGTGATCGGCATGGCCAACCACAGGAAATCCGCATTGACCAAAACCGGAAGAATCATAATCAAAATTCCGCTGATTACAAGCCCTCGCGCCACCGATACAACAAGCGCTGCCTTTGGCTTCATGATAGCCTGAAAATAGTAGGTTGAAAAGATATTAAAGGGCAGCAGCAGGAACGACAATGCATAGGTACGGACAATGGCGGGAGCCATATTCAGTATTTCCGGCGTAGGTGCCATGAAAATACGAATATAGATGTTTGGGCAAGCCATACTGAGTGCCGTCCAGAACACGCCGAAAAACGCAGTGGTCCACAACGCCAGACGAAGCGTTTCCTTAATACGTTCACCTTTACCTGCGCCGAAATTTGTAGAAACGATCGGCTGTGAAGCCTGCCCAACGCTGTATGCACAGCATTGGACAAAGGTACTGACCTGTATAATCGGACCGTAAATTGCCAATGCATTTGCACCAAGATATTTCATAATTTGGCGGTTAAACAGCACCGTCAGAATCCCCATTGCCACGTCGATAAAGAAGGTGGAAAAACCAGTAATGCAAATTTCACGAATCTTGCCGAACAGCTTTTCAGGTTTCATCAGTCGAAGCGTATTCTTGCGGCTAATAAAATGTGTCAGCATCACGAGGAACGAAACGCCGGAGCCAATGGCGGTTGCGAGTCCTGCACCGTAGATTCCCATGTCGCAGGTGAATACAAAGAAATAATCACCAAAAACATTGAATATACCGCCGGACAGCACGCCAAGGGTTGCAAGCCCCGGATTCTTGTCATTCCGCAAAAATGCAGCCAGCATTTGGTTGAACAGAAACAGCGGAAACACATATTTGATCGTACGCATATATTCCTGCGCCAAAATCAGCAGCGATTCATCCGCACCGAAGAAATCCAAAATCGGGCGTTCAAAGCAAAGAATTCCGACCCACGCCATGAGGGACAAGACCACCGCACCAATTACCGAAGCCGTGAAATATTGGTTTTCGCTTCCGTCGCTTTTCTCGTTTTTACCGCGCTTTGTGCTGAAAATCACACTGCCACCGATACCCATTAGCAGTCCGAGACTGTATATGATGTTCCAAACCGGAGCAACGACTGCCAAAGCCGCCGTCCCCTTCGGTCCGTGATACTGTCCGACCATCGCCGTATCCACAATTGAGTAGATCGAAGTAATTATAGCGCTGCCGAACGCCGCCGACAGGTATCTGAAATAGATCGGTTTGATCTTTTCATTTAGAAAATCCATTTTGCATTTCTCCTTAATAACAAAAACAGCCGAACAAGAAACAGACATCTCAGTCTGCCTCTTATCCGGCTGTTGTTTCTTTGAACGACTTGCCCTCCGAGTGATTGTTGCTCATTATAGCAGTGATATTTCCTTATGTCAAGTCAATTCTGCAAAATGTTACCTCGGTTATATGGAGATGGTCAGCAACCAAGAGAAATATAAAGCGCAGATATTGAAAATGGTTATAATTACATTATTAAGAAATAGATGCAGTAATCTCAGTTCGGGCTATTTGAAACTAAGCAACACAATTAAATTCGCCATTTGCTTGTTAACGAACCGCCAAAAACAGCCTCGGAGGTTCAAATCCTCTCGAGAACGCCAAGTAAAACCACCGTTAATCCTAAAATTAGTATTAACGGTGGTTTATTTAACGCTTGATTATTCAATTTGTCATGAGTCAATCTTCGATAGCAGCCTTGCGCGAAAGAATGTCATAAAAAATTTCCGGGTCAAACTTTGGTTTACGTTCGTATGTATATAACCCGTTTAACTCCTGCTCAACATCGTAAAGCTGAGTATAACAAAGTCCCATTATTTTCGGATTATCAAGCAGCGCATCAGTCAGTCCCTTGAAGCGGGCAACGAAATCATTCTTTGTTTCGGGAGCAGTACCGTATCCCCACCCCAATTTTCCACTTATATCCCAGCGCATACCGCCGTATTCGCTGACAAAAACCGGCTCGCCGTGGTAACACTGCATTGTGCCGCGACCTTGCTCATTCACATGATCGTACAGCACTCCTTCAGTGTACAAACGATCATAATGTTCCTTTAGAACTGCGGGATCCTGCTCATAATCGTGAACGTCGTATATATCGGTCACTGAATGATAATTACCGCTTGTGTCAATTACCGGACGAGTCGTATCATATAGCTTTGTATACTTATATACCGAAGAAAGCAGCTTGTTGCCGGCATCATGTTCAGTATAATTCCACGTTTCATTAAATGGACACCAACCGATTATAGAAGGATGATTAAAGTCCCGTACCACCGATTCCATCCAACCATCGAGATACAGTTCGGTTGCCTGTTTATTGCTGTGGTCAAAGCCCCAGTTGGGATATTCACCCCATACCATGTATCCCAAGAGATCACAATGATATAGAAAGCGTGGTTCGAATACTTTTTCATGTAATCGCGCGCCGTTAAATCCGGCAGCAAGCGACAGCTTAATGTCGTTAACAAGGTCATCATCAGTTGGTGCGGTGTAGACGCCCTTCGGATAGTAGCCCTGGTCCAGTACCATACGCTGAAATACCGAGCGGTCATTGAGCATGAATTTCATGCCGTCCATGCGTACTTCACGCAGCCCAAAGTAGCTTTTTACAACGTCGTCCCCGAAGCACAGTTCGAGATTGTAAAGGTTTCCGTGTCCCAACTCCCAAAGGTGAATTTCGGAAAGCTTAACATACGCCGTAAACGTACCGCCGGAGGTTTTAATGCTGCAACTGCCTGTTTCAACGCCGCCGAAGCTGCTGCGTATCTGAAGTGTACCGCCGCCTTCTGTCTCTCCTATGACAGTCAGCGCACCGTTATAAATATCAGCGTAATATTTAGCACATTTTATATAGTTTTTCGGTGTAAACTCAAGCCAAACAGTCTGCCAAATGCCTGTGGTGCGGGTATAAGAGCAACCAAATGACTCATGCCGCATGGACTGCTTTCCGCTTGCTTGTAATCCGCTTCTGTTATCATCCTCGGCGCTGACAAAAACAGTATTTTCCCCTGTGTTAACGAATGATGTTATATCAAAACTGAACGAGGTGTAACCCCCATGGTGATATCCGACATATTTTTCGTTTACAAAGACAACCGTTTTATAGTCAACGGCTCCGAAATGCAAATTAACTCTACCCGACAACTGCGACTCGTTAATATTGAATTTACGACGGTAACAAACCGCTGGAATAAAATCAGTATATCCGATGCCTGACAGTTCACTTTCGGGACAAAACGGCACTGTTATAGTGCGTGACAGCGGCTCGTCACTCTCATACAGCTTACGGTCACGCGCGGAACGACCGAAATCGAAGTCAAATTCCCATTCTCCGTTAAGATTGATCCAATTCTTTCGTTCCCACTGAGGAGTGGGATGTTCCGGCCGAGGAATATTATTCATATTTAAAAGCTCCTTTTAAATACATCATTGACGTAAGCAGTGCGGTTACCAGCGACGGCAGTCCTCTGAAATGAGAACTGCCGTCGCATGTTTTTTAGTGTACCGATTATTTTAGTCTTTCTTCTTCAGCGGCGACTGAGAAACAAACTCGAAGAGTGCTTTTCCAAGTTCATCATCGTTGCTGCGTTCAAAATGAACACGGTCACGCTGACACCATTTTAATGCACACTCGACTTTCTGTTTATAATACTCCTTATGATCTACCGAGCACTGAGCGCGCATAATGCGATCCATGCAGCGGTCATAACAATCGCTGTTATCGGCCATAAGTTGAGTGTCAGCAGTGATCTCGACCGAGATACCTACGGAAACATCAACCTTGCCGAGAGATACGATGTAAGTATTGGTCTCAGCGCAATATTCAGCCTCAACCTTTTTGCCGTTGACAGCAAATTTACAGCCTTTGGCAAAGCCAATGAAACGAACGGTGTACTTGCGCTCACTCGGAATAAGTGAGAGCACGCCCTTTGCCGGATGTACCGTAAACACAGCCTTATTATCCGACCAATCTAAAGTATACTCGGTCTTGCAGCAGTTGCCGTCCTGATAGCCGAGTGATACTCCGTCATCCTCATACAAAGTGAAGCTGTTATCCGCACCGGCTGCGACTACAACCTCGAAATCGTCGCTGCCGCCAAGACGATTGTCATGCGGAACATGAGACTGCATCGGAACAATAGCGCCTGCCTTACAGAAAAGAGGCATTTGTTCAAGCGGACGGAATACTTTCAGTGTGCGTTCGTGGGATTTCATTTCGACATCGCCGTTATAAACATAACCGTTGAACCAATCTACCCATTTGCCTTCAGGCAGCCAAACGGTCGCACTTCCCATGTCCGTAACCGCATCGCTCTTTTGAGTGATCGGCGCGGCAATGAGCTCGCTGCCAAACCAATACTGATTGGGTACCTCATAGGCTTCCTTGTTTTCGGGATTGGTATGATACATCGGGCGCATAAGCGGCAACAGCTCGGCGTGGTCACGGTAGCTCATCGTATACAGATACGGGAAAAGCTGATGACGCAGGCGCATAAAGTCGCTGATCGTAAGCTCTGCGCGCTTATTGTAATTCCATGGTTCTCTGCCGAGAAATTCGTTTGATGTACTATGGAGGCGGAAAATCGGCGAGAAAACGCCGAACTGAATCCAGCGAGTGTTCATCTCGTCATCACGGATACCGCACATATGACCGCCGATATCGTGGCTCCACCAGCCATAGCCAATGTTGGACGCGGTAGCGGTAAAATAGGGCTGGAACTGCAATGAATCCCAATCAATTACCGTGTCACCTGAGAAACCGATAGGATAGCGCTGGCTGCCGTAACCGGAGAAGCGAGAGAATATCATGCCGCGGCCGCCGTTGCGACGCGAAGCAAGATAATGCATATGATTAAGCATCCACAGGGGCGTTATGCACTCCAACTCGTTTCTGTACGATTTATCATCCTGAAGATAATGAATCCAACCGTAGTCAAGACCCTGCTGCCAATCCATCCACCAAAAGTCAACGCCGTCTTTCTCGTACGGAAAATGCAATATTTCAAAATACTTATCGAGGAATTCGGGATTCAAACAATCAAAACCGATTTGCTTTTTGCTCGCAGGATCAACACCCATTGCCTCGCACATTTCGGGGTACATTTCTTCCCAGTAGCGAATACCGTTCGCAGGATGCAGATTCAGTGCGGTTTTAAGGTTACGATCATGCAGACCCTTCAAAAATGCTTTGTAATCCGGGAACAATTCCTTGTTCCATGTGTAACCGGTCCAACCGTCATTATACTCACGGCCGTCTCCGTCGGTCAGATGCCAATCCATATCAACTATACCGACACTGAACGGAACGTCCTTTTCATTAAACTTATCCATAAGTCCGAGATACTCGGTATCTGTGTACTTATGATAGCGGCTCCACCAGTTGCCGAGAGCATACGCAGGCAGCATCTCCGGAATACCGGTCAGACGATAATAGTCCTGTACACTGGCGGTGTAATCGTGTCCGTAGCCGAAGAAATAAATATCGGTCATGCCGTCGGGGCGCTTTTTAAACCAACCGTCCTTAAGCATAATTGCGGTTGTGCTGTCATCGATAGTCGCAAAACCGTCAAGTGAGCACACACCGTCGTCTATTTCACAGGCACCTTTTATATTATCAAGAGTTGATACGGTACCGCCGAGGTTATGTAATGCCTTTTGACCGTAATGCCAAACGGTATACGGCGCGGTAGTAAGGTCAATTCGCAGAGACTCAGCGGAAAGCGGAGCTCCGATTGTGTAAGTAAGCTTGAGATACTCGGTAGTAATAGTAAGAGTTGTGCCGTCCTGCTCTACGGAATAAGTAGGCTTGTCAAAGCTGCGGCAAATAACAGAAAGAGTGGCGTCATCTGTAAAACGGCACTGTTCGTCCTGCTCAATACGGATCATGCGCGAGGTGACAACGGTAAAACGACATTTTCCGCTTATCACTGTCTGCTCCGCGTCTGGAGCAGCGTTAGTTTTGAACTGTAAGTATTTCGGCAACATATGAATTAAGCACCTCCCAAGTGTTTAATTGGATTATACTGCAACCAAAAATTGAATACAATGCAAATTTAGAAATTATATGTGGACATTTCGAACCAAATATGCTACACTTTTTTTGTAGGTGATATTACAATGAAGATAAAATACATAGGACGTGAAAAAACCAAAAGCGATTACAATAATCACAAGCATGAAAATTCCGAAGTGCTTTATATTACAAACGGAGCAGGCAGAGTAAAAACCGCATCGGGCGTTACCGAGCTTTGCGAAGGCGACATTGTTTTTATACCTCCTGCAACATATCACACCGGTCCGGGCGGCGACTGCGGACTCATATACATTATAGCGGATAACCCGGTTCCCGAAAAGCTGAGGAAACCTTTCATTATTCATGACGACGAACGACACAGTATGAAAACTTACTTTGAAAACATATACGACATTAACAAGCGTCCTGATCACGATATTGCGTATAAAAACGTTGAGGATTCGCTGTGCGATCTGATTTTTGAACTTTTGTTTAGCATACAGCTAACCAACGAACAAGACAGTGATGTTAACGAGCTGAGAAGCGTCATACTGCGAAGTTTTACCGATCCCGATTTTAGCCTCGGACACGAAATGAGTAAAATCACCTACTCGGTCACTTATCTGAGACGGCGTTTTAACGAAATAATCGGTATGAGTCCATGTAAATATTTAAATTCCATGCGTATCGGCTATGCAAAAAAACTGATAGGTCAACGAAAGGAAAACGACCTGTCATATGCAAAAATTGCGCAACGATCGGGTTTCAGCGACGAACGCTATTTTTCGCGAGTATTCAAACAATACTGTGACATGACACCGAGTGAATACTACAAGGCAATCACATAAAAATATATTGCTAAAATAACTGCCGAGCTATCTTTCGGTCTTGACAAGCGACGATCATGATGATATAATACGTTTAATATTTAAATTGGTACAGAGATACCTGCAAGATTTAAATATCGGTTATCGTTTTACTGCGCTTATATTGCGCCGTTTTACATGATTTTTAAGCCTTGCAAGTATGTAAGGCTTTTATTTATATTTAAATTTATATTTAAATCAAGTCAGTGCTCTTTCAAACAAAAAGGAGATAATAATGAAACTAACGGAAAGCAGATTCGGTACAGTCACCAACGGAACAGCATCCGCTGTATATTCGACAGGTGTTTCACAAACTGCTGTCGAAAATGCGAAGGCGTTACTTGCAAAGCATAAATATCAACTGAATAACGGCGTTATTTTGCCCGGCTTGACGGATGTGCATGTGCATTTCCGTGAGCCGGGTTTTTCGTACAAGGAGACCATTGCATCAGGCAGTGCCGCCGCTGCTCACGGCGGCTACACAGCAGTGTGCACCATGCCAAACCTTGATCCGGTACCGGATTGTGTTGACGCGATAAAACAACAGTTGGAAATTATTGAAAATACCGCAATTATAAAAGTGTTCCCGTATGGGGCACTGACGATCGGAGAAAGAGGAGAACAACTCGCTGATATGGAACGATTGGCATCGATTGCAATCGCGTTTTCCGATGACGGACGAGGTGTGCAAAACGAAGACATTATGAGAAAAGCGATGCGTTCTGCAAAAAATCTCGGCAAGATCATTGCCGCTCACTGCGAGGATAACAGCCTGCTGCACGGCGGCTACATTCACGACGGTGAGTACGCAAAAGCACACGGACATCTCGGAATATGCAGCGAAAGCGAATGGAAACCGATAGCTCGAGACCTGAAGCTGGCAAAAGAAACAGGATGCAGCTACCATGTTTGCCATATATCGACCAAGGAAAGCGTAGAGCTGATTCGCCGCGCAAAAGCAGACGGCGTCGATGTCACCTGCGAAACCGCTCCCCACTATCTCGTA
>USQH01000061.1 GCA_900556765.1 uncultured Oscillospiraceae bacterium | reverse complement strand
ATGCAAAAATGAGACACGCATCATATCAAACAAATTTCATCGACTACATAATCGAACCGAACGTCAATCATACCGGCAATATCCGCACGTTAAAAAATCATGTAGTAAAAGCAAAGCTGCAACGATGCATCAAAATGCTGCAATCTGCCGCCGAAAATGTTCAACACGCTAAAGCCAAAAGCAAGAAGGTGCAGCCGTGACGAAAGACCCAACCAGAGATTATACAACTGCGGCGTTTCGATTATACTCTGCACTCGGCTGCCCCACATATGATAAGCTCCGCGATGATATTTACAAACAGGAATTAAAGCGCCGTGAGTTGCTTAATCCCGAGATAGCGATCAAACAAGCGGAGATTGCAGTCGCTGAGCACGAACCGATGCTGCTTGATATTCTCTCGGTGCAGCGAACGCTTGAGTTATTGTTGCGCGGCGAAAAGCAACACATTATCGCGGCGGTAAAGGCAGTTTACTTTCCCGAACCTACACGACCGCTCCGACGCGGTGATATATCCGACAGGGTTCGCCGATTCAGTCTGTCGGTCCCAACAGACGAGAGAACGGTATACCGTTGGCTTAAAGAGGCGCGGATAATGTGCGCGGCACTCAGAGGCTTACGGTATTAAAAAAGAGAAGAAGCCGATGTTATTCGGCTTCTTTGCTGTTTAGGTAGTTGGTTATTGCTCGTCTGAAGAACTCGGCTTTCGTCATGCCATCAATAGCAAGCTGAGCTTCAAGCGCCTCGACAAGCTCCTTTTTGTACTCGACTTTTATCGATCGGTACGCTTTGGCTTTATACTTCTTTGTAGCTTCAGGATAATAATTATTCGCCATCTTTTGTACGCTCCTTTATAGCACATATGAGGTTGTACACTTGCAGTACCAAAAGCACCGCAAGCAATGCCAAAGAAATATTCTTAAAAAACTTATTCACTTTTAGCGGATGATGTGATATAATAACCTTAGGATAAGCGTCCCTACTCGGGGGAGCTTTCGCTCCCCTTTTCGGACGGGTTTTACTTATCCCGCTTTGCTCGGATTAGTTCTTTAACGATTTGGAGTACCGTGAGAACTATTCCGAGCACTTTTGTTATTATATCTATCATCTTGTTCACCTCCTTTCGATGTTATTATTATAACATATTAGCGGTAATATGTCAATAGATTAAATCAAATTTTTCAAATAAAGTTTAAAAAAAATAATAAGATGTCAGTAGTGGGTTCATAATTTGTGTTATGATAATTACAGAGAAGCTCTGCCAATTGGCAGGGCTTTTTTATTTTGCTGATTTTTTTGGAAAGACGCCGATGATGTCGGCGGAGTCGGCGGCGATCGTCGACGGGTAAGGGTGGGTACAAAAGCAATGAAACGGAGATCGCGGCACAAGCTTCTCACTCCCGACGAGTTGGAAGCGCTCATAACAAGTTTAAAAGAGCAAGGGAGAGCGGACAAGTTCTACTGGCTGTACGACTGGAAGATAGTCAGTGCCGCGGTCATCCGCAATTGTCACGGCGAATGTCTGCGCTGCAAATCTCGCGGCAAACTTAAAAGCGCGAAGCAAGTGCATCATCACTTCCCAATGCGTCAGTATCCGCGCTGGGCGTTGTCGGAGTTCGTAACGCTTGCAGACGGAACGACGGTGCGCAATCTGCATCCTCTGTGTGAGCAGTGTCACGAGGAGGTCGAAGCAGAGCGAAAAGAGGGGCAATTGAATGACTCGTTTACGAACAATGAGAGATGGTGACCCCCGGGCCAAAATTCGATTTTGAAAATCGTTTTTCTACACCGACCCCGGACATTCCTCTTCCGCGCTGATCGCGCGCATGGGCTTTTTTTGGGACCCGATTTTGAGACATTTTTAAGTAGAGTCGCACACGCGCGAACATTATAGCCGCGAATTTCGGAGGTGGTGAAAATGGCGGTAAAAAAGCCGAAAAAAGCTGATATTGAGGCGTCAATTTATAAACAATTAAAGTTAAACGGCGCGTCCGATGTTGCTGTTTACACCGACATGGTTGCCAACTATATGAGGCTGTACGACATCAAAGAGAAGCTGCAAGCGGATATAAAAAAACGCGGCGTAAAGGTTGAGATGGAGATGTCCACAAAGGTCAAGAAAATTGTCACTAATGAATCTATAAAAGACATCATGGATGTGCAGTCGCAGATGATGTCCATCCTCGACCGACTGCGGATAAAACCGTCCGAGTGTGACGGGGGCGTCATAGATGCCGATATGTAAAAAAGCACTCGAAAGAATGACTCCGGAAATGGCGGAGTTTTTGAACTGGCAGCGCAGCGGCGAAATTGCCGTTTGCAAAGATACATTGCTTATGTACGACCTTGTCGAGCGCACCTTTGCCGACGAAGACATCCATATTGAAACCGAATTGTTGCAAAAGTATCTTGGATTTCAAAAATACTTTCCGTTTAGACTTCTTCCGTGGGAGATATTCGAGCTAACACTCAGCCTATGCACATTTGACAGCAGCGGCTTTCCGCGATGGGATGAAATATTTGATCTGCTCGGCCGCGGTGCAGGAAAAAACGGTTTTTTCTCGTATGAGGCGTTTTGCCTTACTTCCAAGGCTCATGGCATCCGCGGCTATGACATCCAAATGATCGCCAACTCTGAGGAACAAGCAAAGCGATCATTTAACGATATTTACGATGTGCTTTCGGGCAACGAACGGATAATGAAACCCGCGTGGGAATGGAACAAAGAGTCTATACGCAACAAATCTACCGGCTCCGTTATTCAGTATCTTACATCAGGCACGAAGACAAAGGACAGCTACCGTCCCGGAGCTTTGTTTTTTGATGAAGTTCACGCCTACGAAAGTGATACCAACATACGCACCGCGACATCCGGTCTCGGTAAAAAAGATCATCCTCGCATATTCAAATATTCAACTGACGGTTATGTTCGCGGCGCTGTTATAGATGGATTGAAAGAAAAGTCGCAAATGATCCTGACCGGACAAATGAAAGACAACGGCTTTTTGCCGTTTATTTGCCGTCTTGATTCCGATGCCGATGTTCACGAGCACAAGAATTGGAGCAAAGCCAATCCATCATACATCTATCTCCCGTCATTACAACGTGAGATGAAAAGAGAGTATCGCGACTGGCAGGAATACGGCACCGGCGGCGCTGAATTTATGACAAAGCGCATGAACCGCCCGATTTCGCGTACCGAGGACGAGGTTGTTCCGTGGGATGTCATTGCAGACACAAACAAGCCGTTAGATGAGTCTCGCGGCAAGATAGGAACATTCGGGGTTGACTTTGCGAGTATTGATGACTTTGCCGCCGCTTGCGTTACCTACGAGGTTAACGGAGCTGAAAACAGTATTATACACGGCTGGTACTGCAAACAGTCATGCGACCTTAAGCGCATACGCTTCCCGATTGCCGATGCTGTCGCTGCCGGAGAGCTTACCGAGGTTGACGACGTAAGCATTTCCGAGGAACTTATTGTTGAGTGGATCGTTACTACCGCAGCGTCCCACGGCGTGCAGCTTAAGCTGGGCGCGCTGGATGACTTCCGTTACTCGGTTATGCGAAACGCGCTGACCCGCGCCGGATTTCAGCCGAGAAAAGGCGGTCACGGCAATATCATGATGTACCGCCCGAGCGACGTTATGAAAGTCGCGCCATCAATTATCGCGACATTAAATCGTCGTCAACTCAAAGTTGGGGATAATTCTTTTTTCAGATGGTGCCTGAATAACACAAAGCGGTGCTATGACTCAAAGGGGAATATCACATTCGGGAAGATTGAGCCTAAGAGCCGAAAGACAGACGGCTTTATGGCCTATGTAGCGTCAAGGGTGGCGCTTGAGCAGTTGCCGAAGCAGCCTGCACAAACTAACGATTATATCGGCGTTATTTCAATTTAGGAGGATAAACACAAAATGGGAATCGCATCTTTTATTCGCGGCATTTTCGGCAAAAACGCGACCGTTTATATAAACGGGGATCTGTCGCTGGACGACAATCCGCCGTCGGAAGTTGCCGCGCGCGAGTATGCAACATTCGCAGCAATTTCACACATTGCCGCCGCATTTTCGATGTGTGAGATACGGACATTTTACAAAGGCACGGAAACATTCGACAGTGAGTATTATCGCTGGAACTACCATACCAATACCAATCAGACCGCCGCAGGCTGGAAGTACGAATTTATTTCCCGACTCCTGTTTTTCGGCGAGGTACTTGCAGTGGATTGCGCAGATCAGATAATCATTGCCGACAGCTTCTCGCACAAGCAGGACCCGATCGTAGGCGACGTATTCACGAATATATCCCGTGACGGTGTAGCTATTGCCGACAATCTGCCGCGTAGCAGAGTTATTTATTGCGCGCACGAATTTGGCGGCATTAGAACGCATATTGCGCGGCTTATGTCTGCATATGACGAATGGCTCAAAACAGCGTCGAAGCAGCAGGAGCGCAATGCCGGTGAACGCGGTACATATCACGTTGACGGTCTCGCGCAGGGTGATACTGCCGAGTTGGAGAAGCAAGCGGAATTTGTTCGCCGCCGTTTTTCAAAGTATTTTTCGTCCGCGTCAGCGGTATTACCGTTGTATGGTTCCGAGGAATATACGCCTACAAACACAAAATCCGGTGATAAGGATGTCGACAATATAAACTCGCTGGTTGACGCCGAAATAAAACTTGCTTGCATAGCGTTCCATACACCTCCGGCACTGATGAGGGGCGAAACGACCGGAGTGAAGGATATTACAAAGAATTTCATTTCTCTTGCCGTAAAGCCTCTCGGCGCGCTGGCTTTGCAGGAAATCAACGCATACATAAACGGCAAACAAGGCGTGCGTGCCGGGACAAAACTAATGGTCGATTACACCGACATCCAGTATGTCGATGTATTTGATGTTGCCGACAAGGTTGAAAAGCTACTCGGCACGAGCGTGTTCTGTGTCGATGATATTCTTCGCAAGTTAGGCGAAAGCCCACGCGGGACCGCCGAGTCAAAAAGCTTCATACTGTCGAAAAATTTTGAGTCTACGGAGGAGGTGAAATAAATAATGCCAATAGAAGCAAAACAGTCGGCGAATCCTCGCACCTTGGAACTGTACATATACAGTGACATACAGGGAGATTACTTTGACTTTTTTGACTGGAAAAAGGTTACTAGTGAAACAAGCAGCGATTATGTACGCAAGACACTTGCAGCAACAGGAGAAATTGACCACATAAACCTTTATGTCAATTCATTTGGTGGATCTGTTAAAGAGGCACTGGGAATTTACGCGCAGCTTCGCCGTCATCCTGCAAAAGTCACCGGCTATGTCGACGGCTATGCGGCTTCTGCCGCGTCGGTCGTGCTAATGGCGTGTGACCACATCGTTATGGGTTGCAATACCGTACAAATGATTCATTATCCTTGGTGCACTGTCTCAGGAAACGCCGCCGAACTTCGCAAATGTGCCGACGACTTGGAAGTGCTCGGTACCGCGTCTGAACAGGCGTATCTTGAACGTGCCGCCGGCAAGCTGACACGCGAGAAGCTCGCCGAACTGATGACTGCTGAAACATATCTCGATGCAAAAACGTGCCTTGAGCTCGGATTGTGTGACGAGATAAGCAATACGGTGGTCGATATGGACGCCGCAAAAGCGAAAGCCGCACCGCCGGAGGTCGACAAGAACGGGCAGTCCCAGCGGCTTGCCGATTTGTATGCACGGCAGTTTGGCGGCAAACCGCAGCCCGAGCCTGAGCCAAAGCAAAAATGCAAAGCGAAGGTAAAGGTAGTTACCGGCGCTCCGTGCTCAGGAAAAACAACATATGTCAGCGAGCACATAGGAGATCACGATTTGGTTTACGATTACGATGCATTATCCAGGGCTATGTCAAATTCGGATGAGCATCGTCTTGACCGAGAGCATCTCCACAAATTTGTTATGGATGTTCGGTATTCAATCATAGACAGGCTTGCGAACACTCCATGTGACGGCCTCAATACCGCATGGTTGATAGTTACCAGTCCAAACGACAAGTTCAAAGAGGCTGTAGCGGAGCTGTCGCCTGAGTACATCGAAATGACAGCTACCGAAGCTGAGTGCTTAGAGCGCTTGGAAAAGGACGACACGAGACCAGAAAAAGCTGAATGGGCTAAAAGAATTAGGCAATGGTTTGCTGAGAATCGCCCTAATGCTGATTCAGAATCCGAGCCTGAGCCTACGCCCGAACCTGAGCAAAAAGCAGATTCGGTCTTCATGTCTTTACTCAGCGGTTACGAACGTTTCCGCAAAAAAACAAATTAACTTTAGGAGGAATAACAATGGCAAATCTTGATGCAAAAGAAAAAAATTACCTTGAGGGACTGCGCCGGATGGTGCAGTCGGACGATCCCGAACAGCGCGCCGCGGCGGCTGAGCAGATGTTTGAAGATTTCCGCCAGCAGGTATTGGCCGAAGCACGCGCCTGCGCCGGAGTAACAGACTCCGCCGTTCTCGCACAGCGCGGCGTACGTCAGCTCACTACATCGGAAAGAGGCTTCTATCAGAAGCTCGTCGATGCACAGCAGTCGGGAATCACCAACATCGCAGAAACTATCCCCGAGACTATCATTGAGCAGGTTGTTGAGGATGTTCAGGCGGAACACCCGTTACTCGGCGCATTGAAGATCGTAAATACCAACGGCCGCACAAAGTGGATACTTAACGCCACCGGCGCTAAGCTCGCCGTTTGGGGTCAGATCACATCGGCAATCACAAACGAGCTTGAAGCGGCAATTAGCGTCGTTGATTTCGGCACAAACAAACTGTCGGCGTTCATGTTTGTTCCGAAGGACATTATCGCCCTCGGCGCCGAGTGGATTGACCGCTATGTCCGTCTGATCCTCGCCGACGCAATCGCTACCGGACTGAGCGACGCCGCAATCAACGGCACCGGAAAGAATCAGCCCATAGGCGCAACGAGAAACCTCAACGGCGCGGTAGTAAACGGCGTATATCCCGAAAAGACCGCCGTGGCGCTTGCTTCGCTGACTCCTCTTGATTACTGCGCCGCTATTGCGCCGATGACCGTAAATGCGCTGACATCACGTCCCCGCGCGGTGAGCGAAGTTATACTGATATGCAATCCGACCGATTATGTGTCAAAGATCATTCCTTGCACAACCGTGCTTGCGGCGGACGGAAGCTACAAAGGAAACGTATTCCCGTTCCCGACAACCGTTGTTCCCGAAGAACGCATGACTCAGGGCAAAGCTGTCCTGATGATTAAAGATGGCTACAATCTGTTTATTACCGGCGCCGAGGGCGGCATGGTTGATGTTTCTGACGAATACAAGTTCCTGGAGGATTACAGAACATACCTTGCCAAGATGTACGCATACGGTCGCGCCAACGACAATAACGCCACCGTACTGCTCGATATCAGCGGTCTCGAACCCGCAAACCTTAAGGTTGATATCGTTTCTTCGCCGTCGTCAAACAGTCAGTCGGCCGCAGATGCATCCGACGACACATCCGACGATCAGAACACTTGATAATGCCGGAGGTGTCCGCAAGTGAAAATTCGCGGAAATATGTCCATACCGGACGAGCTGTTCAGTGAAATAAAGCACGCCACCAGCTACGACGGCGCCGATGCGACGATGCTCGATAATTTAAAGTCGAGCATTGCTCGCGGTGTCGGAGCGGTAAGAGCTTGGTCTTCCGATCTCGAACTTGATTTTGACGATGACGGCGAAGCGATCGCGCGGCAATTGCTTATAGACTATGTACGGTACGACCTTGAGGGCATGACTGCCGATTTTGTGCAGCGCTACGGTACAGAGATAACCGCATTACGCGCACGGAAGGAGGCACAGACGCTCGATGAATGTCAAGAAACCGAAAACATATCCTGACGGCGTTGTGTGCATTACCTCATCCGATTCATCCGGTGTTTATCGTAGGTATGACGGAGTGCATTATCGCAATGAGGTTATGGGAGTAAAGCGATTTTATGCCGCCGCAGCGGCAAACCTGCGCATAGACAGGGTGATATCGATACCGTTCCTTGAGGGGATTGAACCTGAAATGATGTTTGATATTACATACGACCGCCGCGGCACTGTCGGAAAATATGTCGCCGACCAAGTACAGCTCATCGAAGATACTGCCCGTCCGGAATACAAGATCACCCTGCGGCGATACGGCAGGGGAAAAACAAGATGGGAGGAACCCGATTATGGTATTTAAGTTTACAAAGC
>USQH01000060.1 GCA_900556765.1 uncultured Oscillospiraceae bacterium | reverse complement strand
GATGTCAATAAAGATGGAAAACTTGATTCCGAAGATATGCTGGCTCTTTCACAGTATATACTCAATATCTCCGAAAATGACCAGTACGATTATGATGTCGACGGCGACGGTATTATTACCGCAAGCGATTTAATTGAGCTTCAGCTTCACATACTCGGCGTTTACGATACTCAGCCTGAAAGCGATGTCGATTCCGGTATTGAAGATTTTGAGGACATTCTGTAATAAGTAATAAATTGTGTATAACAAAACAGCGTTTGACTTATTTAAGCCAAACGCTGTTTTTTGTTGTCTTTGTCTATGCTTTGCCGTAGTTTTAATATCGAATTCATATTTTTTTATCATCTAAACGTTATTATTTGCATTTTGCCTGTATTTCATAAAATAATACATCTACCACACGGGCTGAGGAGTGACCGATCTCGCCCGAAAAGTTGCGGTCTTTGAATGTTTTTGATGTGTCGCTATTAAATTCGCGGTTTTCAATAGCATTAATCAGAGCATCAAAGTTCATAACGATCTTACCGGGGACAAATTGCTCAAACGGCTCATAAAAGTCCCTTGATGAAATGTATTCGTCCAAGTCAAAGGTGTAAAAAAGCATTGGAATATTAAGCAGCGATGCCTCGTATATCACCGATGAATAGTCGGTGATCAGCAGATCACAGCAGGGGAGAATGTCATTAATTTCACGCTTGTCGGATTCGTCGGTCAGTACGTCGCGCATACTGTCATCGATCGGCACGCGCTGTTTAATAAAAGGATGCATTTTGAAAATAACACGCATATTTTCTCTGCGGCATAGCTGTGATAGTTTTTCAAGATCAAGTTTATCATACGGATAATTTGCACTGTTTGCACCGTTTCCGCGAAATGTCGGTGCAAACAATATGGTGAACGGTTCATTGCTGCCTTTTTCAGTCCGCTTTACGGCCGCCATATCGTCGGTGCGCGGTACACCGGTCGCATAAACTTTGCTCAAAGGTATTCCGAATGCTTCGGCGTAATATTTACGTACCCCATCGCCGCTGACAAATGCGTGAGTATAACAGCGATGACTGTGACCGTCGAAGCGCGGCGCACCCTCTTTACCGAGACGGCTGTATCCGAATGTCTTGAAAGCACCACAGGCGTGCCACAGCTGTGCGACCTTAACATCGTCGCGGTAATTAAATCGGTAAACCAGTGGGTGGTAATCATCGAGTATGATGACGTTGCTTTTTCCGAGCGACCATGCTGTTTTAAGATAAAAACCGATTCCGCCCTTATCCGAAAGCGCAAACTGTATATCAAGCTTTTTTTTCAGTTCGTCACGACGCATTATCTCGTCGTAGACGTATTTTTCGTTGCCGGAAAGGGATGCGCGCGACATACTGGTGAAAAGCACACGACAACCCTTTTGAGCGCCTGTTTTCGCGGCAATTTGAGATATTTTGAACACGGTGTTCAGTGCAATATCGGCGATTTTCAGCTTTATTCCGACGTGGGTAGGTGAGCACTTGCTGAACAGATTTACTCCCAGCTCGTCGCAAATAAGCGCGACAGTGTATATTCCGCCGTTGTCGCTGAAATCGCGTTCGCCGTCAAATTGCAGTTCGGTATTTCCGTCGAATCGCAGCGCCCATGCCGCTGTGGGCAACGGTTTGCCGCCTAAACTGGACGCCAAATCAAAACAGGCAGTAAATTCGTCTGCGTTGTTTTCGATGTACATCGGGTAAAATGTCAGATTTTTTGACGTGCATACGAACGCAATAGCGTCACATTTGCCGCTGCCGCATAAAAACAGGAGGGCGCGTTTAAAATATGCCGATTTAATGACTGGCTTATCCATGGGGCGCGTCCTCCTGTTAAGTGTATTTTCAGTTTGCGTTATTTTGATCGTGTGTACCTAAGATGAGCCAGTCGATCACGCGGTCGGTAGAACCGCCGTCCTGATACTCAAAGTTGCGGTCGCGGAACGGAGCGACCTTTTCGTGTTCAAAATCTCCCGTTTCAAGCGCTTTCATCATTTCGCCTGATGTTTTTACTATTTTGCCGGGAACAAAAGTTTCAAACGGCTCGTAAAAATCTCGTGAAGCTATGTAGCTTTCAAGGTCAAATGCATAAAAGAGCATCGGAATATTGAGTGTGGAAGCCTCGTAAATTACCGAGGAATAGTCGGTGATCAGCAGGTCGGTTACAAATAAAAAGTCGTTGATTTCTCTGCTTTCGGTTTCATCGATCATTATATCGGAAAATTCCTTCGGTATAAATATCGGTGTTGTGACAAACGGGTGCATTTTGAATATGACCACGCTGTCCGTTTTTCTGCAATAGTCGGCAAGAGCGTGCATATTTATTTTACCGAATGGGTAATTTGCGCTTTTTGCACCGTTTCCGCGAAATGTCGGAGCGAATAAGATGACCTTTTTACCGTTAATAATGGGGAATTCACGCTTCATTTTTTCGCGAATCGCGACCTTATATTCGGGGTCAAAGAAAATGTCGGTGCGAGGTACTCCGGTGGGGTAGACGCGCGCCTCATCAATTCCGAATGCTTCCGCATAAAACCGTGCAACGTGATCGGAGCTTGCGATAGCGTGTGTGTAGTGTCTGTGTACGCTCGACGCAACGGCGGGCCCACCGACCTTTCCGAGACGGCTGAAACCAACCGTCTTGAATGCGCCGCAGGCGTGCCAAAGTTGTATTATTTTAACGTGCGGGCGATACTTTACCAGTTCAATTGTCGGATTGTAATCGTCAACGATGATGATATCGGACCGTCCCAGTATAAACGGCATTTTAAATTTATCAGTGAACGAGCGATAGGTTTTTACGCTTTCGCGGAACATCATTTTAATTTTAAACTGCTTGTCAAGACCGCGCTCACACATGCGTTTGTAAACCAGTTCCATGTTGCCGCTCAGCTCAGCACGTGAATCCGATGTGAACAGTATTACATTTCCGGAATGAGGAAATGCGTTCGCAATATAAAACAATGCACGGAACAGTCCGCGCTTTGTTGCATAAACCATCGGTTTGAAAGGCTTAATGATTCCCTTAAAAAACTTTACTATCGGGTTTTTCTTAACCGGTGGCTGATAGTCAATGCTGATGTATAGATTACCCTTGTCGTCCATCAAAGGCAGCACGTTGTAGTAGTGAGTGGCACTTTTTGCAAACAGCTTCGCAAAGCGTCCCATTTTGACTCGTTTATCGTTACAGTAAACGTACTCGTCCTCGATTGCATCATCGCAAAACAGGTAGTCGGATATTTCAATCGGATAGGTCGAACCTGTCACCTTGTCGCGAGCGGTGATCGACCAGTTGCCGCCTTCTAAAAAGGTGCATCCGGCGTCAGCGGTGGTTATATTAAGGCGTATCAGATAAAAACCGTCTTTTATCTCTGCCGATTTAATGAGCTGTGATCTGTCGCCGTTTGCAATGTGGAATTCAACGGCATCGGGATTGATATTGTTTATCTTTCCTGCGATATTGAGCACTACCCGCTCCCATTTTAAGCTTTCGACGGTAATTGACGGGGTAAAATCCATTTCAGACATCCTTTTATTTGTTATTAAATGTGTACGGGAAACAGGCTATGCCGCTGCCTGTGTACTCGGTCTGTGCTATGGTAAACCTGCGCTTGTTGGCAAAACCCACGTAGAAGGTTGACTCGTTATCCCATAACTCGCCCGACAGCATGTATGTGCCGCCCAGCAAATTTAGACCGCTTATATTGATCTCCATGCTGTGCTTGCCGACGCTGCCGTCTATGAAGTTGTTTTCATTGCGTTTTTCGCTCATGAATATGAGCCGCTCCTCGGCGTCACGAATGGTAAATCCAAAGTTCAGACGGTCGATCGGCCGCTTGACCTCGTAGTCGAAACGCACCGTTATGTCCTCGCCGAAATTGAAATCGGTCTTTTTCTTACCGTCCGCACCGAACATTGCAAATTTCGAAACCTGCAAAATGTCCTTTTTCTCGGTCGGCAGACCGCTTTTTTCATTTTTAGCTATCTTGGACTTTTCCTTTTTCAGATAGTCCTCATATTTCAGCATAACCGGGCCGAGATCACCGTAATCAATCATTTTGCCTTCGTTAATCCACAAGCCCTTGGTGCAAAACGCTTTTACGGTAAAGAGGGAATGGCTGACAAAAAGTATCGTTTTTCCCTCGCGGCGAAACTCTTTCATCTTTTCAATGCATTTCAGTTTAAAAATGTCGTCACCGACCGCCAAAACCTCATCCACAACGAGAATATCGGGATCGACATTGACCGATACCGCAAATCCGAGTCTCGACTTCATGCCGCTCGAGTATGTGCGGACGGGTCGGTTGATATAATCCCCGATGTCGGCAAATTCGGTAATGCTGTCTATTCGTTTTTCAATCTGAGCCCGCGGTATTCCCATTGAAAGTGCTTTGAGATAAATATTTTCCATTCCGGTCAGTTCCGGATCAAAGCCGCTGGTAAGCTCAAGCATAGCGGATATTTTTCCGTCTGTTTCGACGGTACCTTCGGTTTGCTTTGCAACGCCCGTAATGATTTTCAGCAGAGTTGATTTGCCGCTGCCGTTTTTGCCCAAAATGCCGACGACCTCACCTTTAGGAATGTCGACCGTGATATTGTCCAGCGCAACAAATTCGGTATAATGATGCCGATGAAAGAGAGCATCGGTTATCCTGCGCAGCGGGGAAGTGTAGATCTTATATGCTTTGGTCAGATTTTTTATCCTGATAGCGTATTCCATCTGTCGTCCCCCTTTACAGTATGTCGGTAAATTCATGCTCAAGGCGCTTAAACAGATAGCTGCCGATCAGAGCGATGACGATAAGCTCTGCCCAAAAGCAGAGCGTCCCTTTTATATCGTGGAAGAACCAACTGTACGAGCCGCTGAGTTTTCCCAAAAAGGCGCAGCGGTACACTTCGGTAATATATGAGACGGGGTTGAGCCGTACAATGGCGTGAATAACGGGATATTTCTCCACCTTTTCAATGTTCCACAGTATCGGTGACAGCCAAAACAGCACCTGTGTCAGTGACTTTATCAGGTGCTCAAAATCGCGGCTTATTACTACGCAGGCGGAAAATATCAACGATATTGCCCATATCAGAAGATACAGGCATATCATGCCGTAAATTATTTGCAAAAAGCATATAGTCAGGTAGCCCGACAGTGCGAATATAACCGTTGCCACGCACACGAGTACGGCGTGAACAAAGAAAAGGTGCATTTCTTCAAACATCGGTATAGTCGCGATTGGGAATACCGTTTTGGTCACCAAATGGCGGTTGCGCCGTATAGATGTGCCGCATTTCAACCATGCCTCGGATATGAAAAACCAGGGCAATATACCGGCAATGAGCTGGTATATGTACGGTACATCGCCCGAAGAGCCGCCTTTTATACCGATCGTGATGCCAAACCAGTAGACCAGCACGAAAAGGACGGGTTTAACAAAGGCCCAAACAATTCCGAAGCTTGAGCCTGAGTAGCTTTTATGCAGTTCGATGCTTGCCATGCTGATGCTTTGACGAAAATTGACTGCATTTGTGCGAATGACGTCATACAGCGACTTAAAGGCAGTAATCATCTTTCACCTCGTCAGATGTTCCATTTAAGCACCGTTTTGAACGGTGTGGTGAGATCTTTGTCAAATGATGCATAAATGTCGTCTATGCTGTTTATCTCGACCGTCTCGGATATAATGCGTTCGACGCGGTTCTGTACCTTCTTGTCGCGCAGAAAATCCATCGTGTTTTCAAAATCTGCTCTGCCTGAGCGGCTGCATCCTACTAAAGTAAGTCCGCGCTCAAGCACCATGCGCGTGTTAATCGGCACTTCCTTTTCCGATACGCCGAGCAGCATTACCGTGCCCTGCGGATTGATGGTATCAATAATTTGACGAATGGCGTAGTAGCTGCCGTCGCCGCCGCAGCACTCAAACGCATGGTCGACATGAAAGTCCGCGGGCAGACGGTCTGCCGTATGCACTTCGTCAACGAATGAGAACATACTGAGTTTTGTTTCGTCCATGCCTATAACGCAAATTTCAGCCGTCGGATACTTCGTTTTAAGTACCAGCGCCAGCAGATAGCCCAGTCCGCCGTCGCCCCAGATGCCGATGCGTTCGATTTTTGTCTGAACCGCGCGTTCAAAACGTGAGTATGCATGGAACGGAATGGTGACGAATTCGCTCATCGCCGCGACTTCGGATTTAATGCCTTCGCAGGAGACTATGCGCTCATCGGGCAAGTTGACAAATTCACGCATGAAGCCGTCGGCTCCGCTTGACGAAAATACGCTGTCGAGACGGTAATTTTCATATTCGCCGCTGACGTTTACGCCCGGAGCGTTCGGTATCATTACAACGCGTTCGCCGATGTTAAACTTGTTATTCGGTGAATATACAACTCGTCCCATGCACTCGTGAATGAGCGCCATAGGCAGCTTTTTACGCAGCACTGCCGCATCACGCAGACCGTAGAAATACCGCTGGTCAGCGTGACATATTGACATATATTCGGGTCGGACAATAACATCGCCCGTATTTAAATCTATATTGCTGTATTTTACCGAAATGACCTTCGGCTTAATGAGCTGATAAATATAGCTAATCAAATCGACAAACTACCTTTCGGTTTATTTTATTTTATCACCAGCATAGCCTTAGCAAGCTGGTAGTCGCTGATGGTCGTTATCTTGAAATTAAGCACTTCGCCGTTTACCAAATGAACTGGATGGTTTTTCAGCACAAGTATTTTGCACGCGTCGGTCAGCGTCGCTTTTTCCTCGTCGGTCAGTGCGGCGAAGCTGTCCATCAGCAGCTTGATGTTAAAGCTCTGCGGAGTCTGTCCCTGATACAGACGGCTTCTTTCAGGAATGATTGATATTACCTCGGCGTCATCGGAACGAACAATGGTGTCGGTTGCCGGAATAACGGTATCGCAGGCACCGTATTTTAGTGCTGCGTCGATATTTTCCTCAATAATGCGCTTGGTGACGAAGGGTCTGACTGCGTCGTGAGTTACAATGACATCGTCGTCGTTCAGTCCCTTTTCCTGTTTTATCACATCAATCACATTGCACAGAGTGCCGTTGCGGTCGCTGCCGCCTGCACAGACGATGATTCGCTCGTCGTTGCCGATGTACTTTGCAATGAGATCCTCGCAGTATGATTTCCAGTCGGCGTTTATACCGATGATGACTCGCTCAAAGCGGTCGCACATGAGCATTTTCTCGATTGTATGGATGATAATGGGCTTGTTATCCAATTCTAAAAACTGTTTCGGGACATCGGTACTTCCCATTCTTGTACCTTTTCCTCCGGCAAGTATTGCAGCGTATATCATAAATAATCAGCCTTTCCGTATAATTAGTATTTCATTGTATCATTGCGCTATACCGAGCATACTGTTAATGTGTTCAAACTATAAGCTCGCGAGCGCAGTTATTCAGATGCTCTATAAAATCTTTGCCGTGCTTTTTTTCAACAACTCGTATAAAGCTGTCCATTTCCGGCGGTCTGTATTCGACGCCGTGACAGTCGGAGCCGACATAGTGTATCTTACCGGTTTTTATCCACTTTGAAAGCATGTGCATAGCGGCGCTGTTGTGAATTATTTCGGCATTAATTTGTAATTCAAACGGTTGAGCAAAAAGCTCATTATATGTTCTTTTGGAGAGGATATCCGTGTATCTGTCTATGTGCGCGATTATCGGCGTTATGCCCTCTTTTTTACATTCTTCGTTTATCATGCGGAACATCCAGCCGCACCATTCGCCGTATGGCATTTCAAGCAGCACGTTTTTTGTTCCTTCAATGCAAAGCCGCTTTATCTCGCCGCTTTCCAGCAGATCCATTGTGATGTATACCTCAGCTCCGAGACGAATGTTCGGCAGCTCAATGTTTTGCTTTTTGATTTCTTCCAGCAGATTGTAATATGCTTCCTGACGCAGTGCCAAAAAGTCATTCACACTTACCGATTTACTTGTCATTTTAAAATGCGGCGTGGCTATAACGTCTGTAACCCCTTGTGCTTTAAGCATTTTCAGCATTTCGACAGACTCCGACGGACTTTTGGAACCGTCGTCGATGTTCGGCAGAATGTGTGAATGGATATCGACCAAATTTGACACCTCTCAAACAAACAAAGCATGAGCAAAAACTCATGCTTTGAAATAATATCATATCGAATTAACGGGCATGATTGCAAAGCAGAGAAAAACGACCGACGATTTTAGCATATTATTTTTGATACTAAATAATTTTCGGCAAAAAGCTGAAAACATGCTCTTGCTTGCTGTGTATTTCATTCTTTAAAATCGTA
>USQH01000059.1 GCA_900556765.1 uncultured Oscillospiraceae bacterium | reverse complement strand
GTATTCCAAAAACGCCGACGAACGCCTATATCCGGCGTCTGTAACAAAGCTGCTTACAGCGCTTGTCGTTTGTGACAGCGTCGCCGATTATGATGAAACGGTCACTATCGACGGCGACCTTATAGATACATTGCTCGGTACCGATTCATCACTCAGTTATATTGTTCGCGACGAAGTGCTGACCATCGATCAGCTTCTTCATTATCTGCTGATAACCTCCGGAAACGACACGGCGCTGGTGCTTGCAAAGCACGTCGGCGGCACCGTTGATCGATTTATCGAGATGATGAATGAAAAGGCAATTGAACTCGGCATGAATTCCTCGCACTTTGCAAATCCGCACGGATTGCCCGACAGTGATCACTATACTACCGCGAATGATATATATAAACTTGCTTCGGCTGCTTTCAAAGTGGATGAAATAAAGGATATCTGTTCGTCCGCGCGATATACTATTCCTGCAACCAATATGCACGGCGAGCGAGTAATTGCAAATACAAATTTCCTTATCGATCCGTCCACAATGTATTACTATAAATATTGTACCGGCGGAAAAACGGGTTATACCGACAGTGCGGGCAGATGTCTTGTTTCAACTGCCGAGAAGGACGGTATGCATTACCTGTGCGTTATGATGAAAGCCGACCCTGAGTTTGTAAACAGCTCGGGCGAATACGAACGAATAGAGTTCAGCGACTCGAAGCGGATGTACGAATGGGCATTCAAAAACTTCGGCTACAAGACAGTCATCGAAAAAAATGAGTATATAACAGATATTGATGTCAATTTGTCGTGGGAAACAGGATCGGTTAAGCTGCTGGCAGGGGAGAGCCTTACTGCCTTGCTGCCAAACGAGGCTGATAGATCGTCTGTCGAAATAGACGTCGGCTTTTTGCAAGATAAGTCGGTCGACGCCGCTATTGAGGAAGGCCAGCTTATAGCCGTTGCAAGCGTTTATTACGCCGATGAAAAGATCGGTACGATAAATCTCGTCGCCGAGTCGGCTGCAAAGCGCAGCCTCATGCAGTACAGTTGGTTTTTGATAAAAAGAGCGGCAAGGACGTTGTGGTTTAAGCTGATATTTGTAGTAATAGCGATAACTTTGGCTTTGTACTGGATCATAGCTACCGCCCAGATAAATGCGATAAAGAGAAAACGCAACCGACTGAGAAGACATCGGTGAATTTCCATACTATATTTAGATTTTCTGTTGCAATAATGACGGAAATATAGTATTATTAACTTAGAAATCAAAATTTTGGAGGCAAAAAGCAAATGTCGATCAAATTTATTGACAAGTATGCCGCTCCTTTCATCAACGCCGATGAAATGAAAGGCATTGAGCCTATGGTTAAGGCGGTTCATGAGGTGCTGCATACAAGATCCGGTCTCGGAAACGACTTTCTCGGTTGGCTCGACCTGCCGGTCGATTATGATAAGGATGAATTTGCCCGCGTTAAAAAGGCAGCCGACCGCATCATAAACGACAGCGATATACTTATCGTTATCGGTATCGGCGGTTCTTATCTCGGCGCACGCGCCGCGGTTGAGTTCCTCGGATCGCCGTTGTACAACAATCTTAAAAAATCAACACCCGACATCTACTTTGCCGGCAACAGCATCAGCGGCGCTCAGTTGAGCGAACTGCTGTCTGTCTGTGAGGGCAAGCGAGTATCGGTAAATGTCATTTCAAAATCCGGCACAACTACCGAGCCGGCTATCGCTTTCCGCGTTTTCCGCAAGTGGCTTGAGGACAACTACGGAGTAGAAGAGGCGAGAAAACGCATTTACTGCACGACCGATAAGGCTCGCGGCACATTAAAGCAGCTCGCCGATAAAGAGGGCTACGAGTGCTTTGTTATTCCGGATGATGTCGGAGGACGTTTCTCTGTACTGACTCCGGTCGGACTGCTTCCCATCGCCGTTTCGGGCGCCGATATCGACGCAATGATGAAGGGCGCGGCGGATGCACGCGAGGATTACTCCACATGCGATCTTGACAAAAACGACTGCTATAAGTACGCCGCTGTCAGAAATATCATGTATAACAAGGGCAAGTCGATGGAGTTACTCGTTTCATACGAGCCCAGATTTACTCTTATGTCCGAGTGGTATAAACAGCTTTTCGGCGAGAGCGAGGGCAAGGATAACAAGGGCATATTCCCGTCGTCCGTAACATTCTCTACCGATCTTCATTCGCTCGGCCAGTTTATTCAGGAAGGCTCGCGCACCATGTTTGAAACGGTCGTAAAGATCGGTGAAATGCCCAGCGATATTACTATCGAAAAGGCAGAAAACGACGGTGACGGACTTAACTTCCTCGCCGGCAAGACGATGTCTTATGTTAACAGCAAGGCTTTCGAGGGAACAATACTCGCCCACACCGACGGCGGAGTGCCTAACTTTGTTATCGAGATGGATAAGGCTGATGCATACAACCTCGGATACTTGATTTATTTCTTTGAAAAGGCATGCGCTGTCTCCGGTTATATGCTCGGCGTAAATCCGTTCAATCAGCCCGGCGTCGAGAGCTACAAAAAGAACATGTTTGCACTGCTCGGCAAGCCCGGATACGAGGACGCAAAAGCCGCACTGGAAGCTCGCCTTTCAGACTGATCGTTTCAGATCACAATTTTACTGTCAATTACCGCGTGAAGCGGATTATATAAGGAGCTGACAATCATGATTTCATTGATCATCGGAAACAAAGGATCCGGCAAGACTAAGAGACTGGTGGAGTTGGTAAACGCCGCTGTCGACGCATCAAAGGGCAATGTGGTTTGCATCGAGAAAGGTCTTAAGCTTACCTACGATCTGACTCATAAGGCCAGACTGGTGGATGTTGACGAATATGCTGTTTCCGGTTTTGATACTCTTTACGGTTTTATAAGCGGTATGTGTGCAGGCAACTATGACCTGACCGAGATTTTTGTTGACGCCACTCTTAAGATTGGCGGACGCAATTATGAGGAGCTTGCCGATTTCATCGCAAAGCTTGCACCTCTCAGCGAACATACTAATACAGAACTGGTATTTACCATTTCATGTGATGAATCGGAACTGCCGAAGCGCATTTTCGACAGCGCTAAAAAAATCTGAGCTGATTCGACCGTAAAATAGCTGATAATACAGCATTACAGACTCGGCTGACACGATTTATGCCGCCGAGTCTGTAATTTTGCAAATTTGTGGCTTAATTTGCTTGACAAAATAAAGTAACGATAATATAATATTATCTGTTAAAATTTGAGGTGAGAATGTGATTATCGATCTTGGTAATATTTTTGTTGCCGACGGCGAGTCAATTTCACTTGACCTCAGTTTTGATTTCAGCGATGTTGAGTACGGCGGTTTGTTCCCGTTTAATGAGCCTGCTGCGTTCTGCGGCAGTATTTCAAACCATGCCGGAGTCGTCACTCTCAGCGGCAGTGTCAGATGCAGATACACCGCGCCGTGTGACCGCTGCTCGGAAATTTGCTCCGATGAGCTTTGCTGTGATATCGACTATGTGTTGGTATCTGCATTGGCTAATAATGATGAAAAAGACGGTTTCATCGTCGTTTCGGACAATAAGCTCGATATTGATGAAGTGATTTTATCCGACCTTATTTTAAATGTGCCGATGAAGCATCTGTGCTCAGCCGATTGTAAAGGCATTTGTCCACAGTGCGGCGCAAATTTAAACACGGGTAAATGCAGTTGCCGGACAAAGGAGATTGATCCCCGACTGGCAGCGTTAAAAGAGTTGTTGGATTAACAAATTATTATATGTACTACGTTAAAGGAGGTGCTGATAATGGCAGTACCGAAGAGAAAAACCTCAAAAGCAAGACGCGATAAGAGACGCTCCAACGTTTGGAAGATGGATGCTCCTGAACTCGTCAGATGCCCTCAGTGCAATGAGTACAAGCGTCCGCACAGACTTTGCCCGAACTGTGGCTATTACAATGGCAAACAGGTCGTTGTTAAAGAGGCATAAGTATTCATATGATCGGTAAATGCTCTCACTCATGCTTGTGAGAGCATTTATTATACTTTGAGAAAAAAGGACGGTGTTAAAATGTCGGTCAGAATCGCATCGGTGGAGCATGGCTCCGTGGCGGACAAGCGCGGTATCAAAGCAGACGATCTGCTTGTTTCGATCAACGGTAACGAGATAATGGATGTTCTCGATTACCAGTTTTATGCCATGGACGGCAAGCTGAAGCTTGAGATTGAGCGTGACGGAAAAACGACTACGGTAAAAGTCAAGCTGCACGCCGATGAAGATTTGGGACTGAATTTTTGCACCTACCTTATGGATGAGCAGAAACCGTGCCGCAATCGGTGCGTCTTTTGCTTTATAGATCAGTTGCCAAAAGGAATGCGCGACACTTTGTATTTCAAGGATGACGATTCGCGTCTGTCATTCCTGTTCGGCAATTACATCACACTTACTAATATCAGCGAGCATGAGGTAGACCGCATTATTAAAATGCATATCAGCCCGATCAATATCTCCGTTCATACGACCAATCCGGAGCTTAGAGTTAAAATGATGCGTAACCGTTTTGCCGGTGAATCGCTGTCGGTGCTGTATCGTTTGGCTGAGGCGGGAACCAAGATAAACTGTCAGTTGGTGCTTTGTCCGGGATGGAACGACGGCGATGAATTGCGTCGGTCGTTGGATGACCTGACGGCGCTTTATCCGTCGGTGCAAAGTATTGCGGCTGTTCCGCTCGGCATGACAAAGTACAGGGAAGGTCTTGAAAAGCTGACTCCGTTTGATAGAGAATCGGCAAGACGCTCGGTCGAAATAATCGAAGAATACGGGGAAATGTGCTTGAATAAGTACGGTACGCGTTTGGTGTATGCCGCCGATGAATTCTATCTGAAAGCGCAGTTACCATTGCCCGATAATGATTACTATGAGGAATATGCTCAGCTTGATAATGGGGTCGGAATGTGTACTCTGCTGCATAAGGAGTTTTCCGAAGCAGTGGAAACAGAGGACGGTAACAGAATTCAAAATAAACCGGTGTCAATCGCTACGGGAGTTGCCGCATATCCGCTTTTGTGTGAATTGGTTGACATTGCAAAGAAAAAATGGCATAATTTAAACTGTAATGTATATGAGATAAAAAATGACTTTTTCGGGGAAATGATAACGGTAGCGGGACTTATAACAGGCAAAGATCTTATCGCGCAGCTCAGCGGAAAACCGCTTGGAGAGGTGCTGTTGTTGCCGTCGTGTATGTTTCGTTCTCAGGGCGATGTCATGCTTGACGACGTTTCTGTCGCCGATATTGAAGCTGCGCTTAATGTTAAAGTCAGAATAACTGAAAACGACGGATATGATTTGTTATCCGCGATTTTGGATGGAGAGTAAAGAATGTCAAAACCGGTAGTTGCGATCGTCGGACGCCCGAATGTGGGTAAATCGACACTTTTTAATAAATTGATAGGACAAAGGCTGTCCATCGTTAACGATGAGCCGGGCGTGACCCGCGACCGTATTTACGGCGACTGCGAGTGGCGCGGCAAAACAGTCATGCTTGTTGACACCGGCGGTATAGAGACGGTGACCGACGATGTTATACTGTCACATATCAGGGAGCAGGCGGGACTTGCCATCGATTCGGCGGAGGTGATTGTATTTGTCGTCGATTTAAAGAGCGGTGTAGTTGCGACCGATAGGGAGGTTGCCGCTATCCTGCAAAAGAGCGGCAAACCGGTCGTTCTGTGCGTAAATAAATGCGACTCACTGGGAGATACACCGGCTGAATTTTATGAGTTTTACAATTTAGGCTTGGGCGATCCGATCGCCGTTTCTTCGGTGCACGGTCACGGAACCGGCGACCTGCTTGATGCGGTGTACGATCTGCTTCCGCAGTTCGATTCGGACGAGGAATCTGACCGTATCAATGTCGCCATTATCGGCAAGCCGAATGTCGGTAAATCTTCGCTGACAAACGCTGTTTCAGGCGAAGTGCGCTCGATAGTATCCAACATTGCAGGCACGACGCGCGACGCTATCGACACCGCTGTTGACAATAAATACGGAAAGTATAATTTCATTGATACTGCCGGTTTGCGCCGCAAAAGCCGGGTGACCGATGATATCGAAAAATTTAGCGTTATACGCGCACAGATGGCGGTCGACAGAGCCGACGTATGTGTGATAATGATTGATGCTGTCGAGGGCTTTACCGAGCAGGATTCAAAGGTAGCCGGACTTGCACTTGAAGCCGGTAAAGGATGCATTATCGCCGTTAATAAATGGGATGCCGTCGAAAAAACCGGGCAAACCATGGACGCTTACCGCAAACGCCTTATGAATGACTTTTCATTCATGACCTATGCACCAATAATTTTTATTTCGGCAAAAACGGGACAGCGTGTTGACCGTCTGTTTGAACTGATAAATTATGTAAACGAGCAGAACAGCATGAGAATATCCACAGGAAAGCTGAATGATCTGCTTGCCGACGCTACTGCCCGCGTGCAGCCGCCGACTGATAAAGGCCGCCGCCTTCGCATTTATTATATTACTCAGGCATCCACTCGGCCGCCTACGTTTGTGTGCTTCTGCAACCGAGCGGATCTGTTCCATTATTCGTATCAGCGATATATAGAAAACCAAATTCGTTCAGTATTCGGATTGGAGGGTACGCCCGTTCGCTTTGTAATCAGGGAACGCGGCGAGGGAAAGCAATAATGTATTGGCTACTGTTACTGGCTGCTGCGCTGCTTGTCAGCTATCTTATAGGCAGTGTGAATTTTGCACTTATTACATCAAAGCTATTCGCCCGCAAGGACGTGCGTGAAATGGGCAGCGGAAACGCAGGAATGACTAATGTTATTCGTACGGTCGGTTTACTGCCCGGCATAATAACCTTTTTGGGCGACTTTTTGAAGGGTATAGCGGCTCCGCTTATCGGGTATTATTTTCTCTTTCCGAAAATACATGATTCAGCGCCGACTTGTATTGCAAATTATCTTACGCCTTATTTCGGCTTGTATTTGTGCGGCATTTTGTGTATAATCGGTCACGCTTATCCGGTGTTTTTCGGATTTCGCGGCGGTAAGGGAGTATCAACGGCAATTGCCGTGCTTTACTGCATAGACCCTTTTGTTGCATCAGCCGTGTTGATCACCTTTTTAATTCTTTTTTTGATTACAAAGATTATTTCCATCGGCTCTATAATGGGGGCGGCGGAGTTTACGATCTACAATTTTCTTGTGTCCTTGAATAAAGGATACTCGGTGTCCGAATTTATTTATTTAACAGTTCTTTCGCTTGTTATCACTGTCATAATAATCTGTAAACATAAGGATAACATTGTCAGACTGCGCGAAGGAACGGAAAAAAAGCTCAGCTCACACAAATAGGAGTGTGTTTGTATTATGTCAACTGTTACTGTTTTAGGCTCAGGCGGATGGGGTATCGCTTTGGCTCTTGCCCTTAATAATAACGGTAACAAGGTAGTCGTTTGGTCGGCTTTTGAGGACGAAATCGCTGCTCTGCGCCGCGATAGAGAGAGTAAAAAGCTGTTAGCCGGTGTAAAAATACCGGAGTCTATCGAGCTTACGACTTCACTTGATTCGGTACCTATGTCCGATATAGTTGTATTTGCTGTGCCCTCGTTTGCCATTCGTGAGACGGCTAAGCGTATAAAGGATTGTATCAAACCCGAAACAGTCATAGTTAATGTCGCAAAGGGCGTGGAAAACGATACACTGCTTTGCCTTGCCGATGTCATTCAGTCGGAGATACCGAATAATAAGATAGCGGTGCTTTCCGGCCCGTCTCATGCAGAGGAAGTGGCGCGCAATATGGCAACTTCGCTTGTTGCGGCGTCAACCGATAAGGAAGCCGCAATGTATGTGCAGAATGTGTTTATCAGCCCCTATCTGCGCGTTTATATCAATGATGATATAATCGGCGTGGAACTCGGCGGCGCTCTTAAAAACATTATTGCGCTTGCGGCAGGCGTTTGCGACGGACTCGGACTCGGCGACAATGTAAAAGCGGCTCTAATGACCCGCGGACTGAGTGAGATAGCGCAGCTCGGCGTAGCTATGGGCGCGCGTCAGCGCACGTTTACCGGCCTGACCGGTCTGGGCGATCTGATAGTTACCTGCACATCGAAGCATTCTCGCAACAGGCGCTTCGGTGCGCTGATAGGGCAGGGAGTAGCTCCCGATAAAGCACTTGAACAGGTTGGAATGACGGTTGAGGGGTATCACGCTACCAAAACCGCAATGCTGCTTGCAAAAAAGTACAATGTCGAGATGCCGATCACGCAGGAATGTTACGGCGTCCTGTTTGAAAACGCACCTGTTGAAAACGTGCTGGCTAATCTGATGGAACGACCACGTAAGCATGAATACGAGAATATGTGGCTGTAAGATAGTTTTTAAATTTCATAACGATATAAAATT
>USQH01000058.1 GCA_900556765.1 uncultured Oscillospiraceae bacterium | reverse complement strand
AAAAAATGAAATAATGCAATGAGCAGAGCTAAATCATTGATTTAATGCAAATAATTAAATCATTCCAAGGAGCATCATTTGCAAATTAAGCAGATCGGACGCTCCGATACCTGCTTCACCGTCGGTATTTGCGATATCTATAAGACTCTCAGGCAATTCACTGATTTTTAAAATATGCTGCTGAATCATGAGCAGATCTGTACTTGTCAGCAGGAAATCCGCATCAATATCACCGAGCTGTACCACGGAGACGATCTGCTGACAGGTCTTGTTTCCGTATGATATGGTAAGAGTCTTTTTCCCGATCGTATCAGAGGAAAATCCTGCAATTTTATAGTCGCTGGACAACAAATTAAATTTACTGCCGTCATTATAATGTGCGGTAACGACCATGCCGTCAGCGTTAAATTCAGAGCCTGTCAAATACACCGTTTTATCGGGTGCTTGAGAGACCTCTATTCTTGACAGTGCCTTTGCCGTGGCGGAAAGGGCGCGTGCTTCCTCAAGAGACGACGCTGCACTCTCTCTTTTTCTCAGTGCGAAATGTACCTTTCCGTCTATCAGTCCGACTCCGCAAATAAGTCGTTCATCCACCGAATATGTATAGATAATGCTGTTTCCGGTACCATCAGGGCGGATCGTGCAGATATCATACGGAGTATTATAATAGATCATACCGTTGTAATAGGCCACGCTCGTAAATTTAATGGCATAATACGTAGTATTGTCGGAGCCGGATTTCACCGGCCACTGAGCCTTGACTTTGGTAAGCACGGTAGCAGTGTCGGTTTTAAAATCATATGTGCCGATTTCACCGTTTTGTTTTGCATAAACGCAGACATCGCCCGCCATCACAAAAGCCGCCTGGTTCTTTTTCCATATTGCCGAATCCGCTCCATCGTATTTTGTTGAAGTAGCACCGTTTGATCCGAAATCACCGTCTTTTCTCATAACAGCATCGGAAACAAGAAAACGATTATGCCTTACCTGAACGAATGAATCTGGAACGGATTCTTCAAAAAGAGTGTCGATATTATACCACTCGCCGTCGACATACACCTGATTCCACATACTCATATCAAGATATACGATCTCATTCTTTACGCCGCAGCGGTCGGCAAGCAGTTTAAACGCGCGCGCATACGCTTCACCGGCGCCGCTTTTTGTTACCAGAGCACCGTAGGCAGTACGCTGATAATTCTCAAGCGTATCATTTTCCTCCCCGTCCTTGTCATAAGACGAGCGAAGAATTATACGGTCATGAATAAGCAACAGCTTTTGTACATCCGGCATATCATCGGTGATGCCGTCGAGCATCTCACTGACAGCGGCATTAAATTTCATCTTTTCAGCAGCAAGCTCGTTTGCCGAGAATATGTACGCCGGTTTAATGGTCTGAACCCGTCCGGATACAATAGACATATTGTAAGCGATCTGGTAAACATAGAACATTTCCGGACGCTTATTCAGAATATTCATTTCGGCGGTATAAACCTGCTGATTAGTTACATTAAAAGAGCTGACATCAATCTCGCTATCCATATTTATGCAGCTTTCGTATATTGCCTGCTCAAGTTCGGTAAGATCGCTGCTGTACGCCGGTACCGACGCCGAAGCAACGCAAAACGCGGGCACAGCAGTGATCGCAACAGCGAGTACAAGCATTATGCTCAACAGTCGTATAATAGTTCTTTTCATTTTGTCCTCCAAACTCATCACTCGGGTTCACCAAATGGTTTTTATATTATTTTACAAATACAGTTAGCACTGTTTCAAAATAATAATAACATATGAACAAAACTTTTTCAATCATGTTACAAAATTTTACTCGTTTTGTTTTTTTATTGCGTTATGTATTGCGAAAAAAGAAACTATCATATAAAATATAGATGAATATGAAACTTATACATATTTATATACTGCAAAAAAGGCGGAATGGAAAATGAAGCGCAGACGCATAGCGGCATTTGCTGCAGCGCTTATCGTGATACTCTGCTCCTGCTCAGCTAACGATACTTCAAATAAACCTGACAATCAACAATCGAACACAAGCAGCACCGAGACACTCGAAATCGCCTTGCCCTTTTCAGCTACCGATCCTCTTAATCCGTATGTAGCGGTCACTGAGGTCAACCAACATCTCAGTCTGCTGATGTACGATCCGCTGATCAAGCTCAGTGCTGATTTTGAACCGGTAGGTTGTCTTGCCGAGACTGTCGAATACGCCGAAAAAACGCTTACCGTTACATTAAAAAAAGGCGTAACATTTACCGACGGCTCGGCGCTGACCGCCGGTGATGTCGTATACTCAATCAAGCAAGCGCTTAATTCCGAAAGTAAATACAAAACACAGCTCAGCGCGGTGAAATCGTATTCGGCATACGATATCATGACGGTAGTTATCACTCTCACCGAAAACGACCCGTATTTTGCGAATGCGCTTGACTTTCCGATTTTCAAATCAGGCACAGCGGAAACAAAGGATATAGACGACCGAATCGTTCCACCGATAGGATGCGGCCGATACACTTTTGATAAGACCGATGGATATAAACTGAGGGCTAACAAAAACTATCACGGTACAGCGCCGCGCTATTCATACATCGAGCTGATCGACACGCCTGACGATGAATCGCTTACTTACACCACAGGAGTCGGCGGGTTGGACATGGCGTACTCCGATCTGTCGGATAACAGCGTGCCGAAAATGTCTGGGGCAAAGAGCAAAATATGCCTCACTAATTTCGTTTTTCTCGGTCTGAATCTCAAGAACTGGCTGCTTTCAAAAGCCGATTTCCGCATGGCTTTGAGCGACGCAATATCTCGAAACGACATCTGCACTTCGGCGTATTTTAACTTTGCGGATCCGGCAAACGGCATTTATCCGCCGTCATGGGCGCAAGCCGGCGAATTTCAGCACATTGATGCAGAGCAAAATATCGAACAAGCAGTTGCTTATTTGGAGCAATTAGGTTATAATAGTAAAGATGCAGACGGATATCTCACCGACAAAAGCGGTCAGCGGCTGACTCTGAGGCTGATATACAATGAGGAAAATTCCTCGCGAAAATACGCCGCAAAGCTGATCGTACAGCATTTAAAAAAAGTCGGAATCGATGTAAAGGCCGAAGGCATTGCCTCTTTCGAGGAATATCAATCGCTTGTTCGGTCAAGCAGTTACGATATGTACATCGGAGAAATTAAACTCGGAAAGAGCTTGGATCTGCGTCCCGTTTTTTCATCCGATTCAGCAGGCAGTCTCACAGGCACACTCACAGCAGAAGCTGTAAACACCTTTTATAACGGAGAGTCTGATCTTTCAACAATAGTATCCTGCTTTTCATCGGAAATGCCGCTTGTTCCGCTGTGTTACCGCTCGGGTGTGGTTGTTTGCTCCGACAAAATCAACAACTTGGGCGAATCATGCATAAGTGACATTTACGCCTGCTTATAAGTATTTTCAAACATATATAATCGTCTTATTTCGGTCTGCTGTTATCGTGCCGACCTGCCCGCATAGGCGGCAAAGCGATACGGCATCCTCATGATAATATCATAAAAAACAAACACTATACAGTATGCGGAGAAACGGAGAAAACTATGATTACTTACGAAAACCGCCACGGACTCATTACTATTTCAAATTCGTTTTTCGCCAAACTGATCGGCAACGCGGCATCCTCATGCTACGGCGTTTCCGGCATGGTCGCTAATGTGCCGCAGAAGGTACTCGGCATATTTAAGCATATGCCGGACAAGGGCGTTACGGTAAAAGGCGACTTTGACTCGATCACCGTTGACATCCATATTATAGTCTGCTACGGCATAAACATAAATGCTATCGCGGACAGCATCGTGCATAAAGTAAAATACACTGTTGAAGAAACAACCGGCATTTCGGTCAAAAAAGTGATCGTCCATATTGACGGCATCAAGACCGAATAAGCCCATATTTATTTTTACTCTGTACTATTTATCGGGAGTGTTACTTAAAGTGATAAACGGAAAAATACTTCGCGACGCATTTATTTCGGGCGCGAACAATATTACCAACAACCGCGAAATGATAGACCAGCTAAACGTGTTCCCCGTTCCGGACGGCGACACCGGCACAAATATGTCGATGACGATATCCAGTTCGGTACGCGAACTCAGCCGTCTGTCAGATCCGACGGCGACGCAGGTTGCCGACACTGCTGCTTCCGCATTTTTGCGCGGCGCACGCGGCAACTCGGGAGTTATTCTCTCGCTGCTGTTCCGCGGTATATCAAAAGGACTGAAAGGTCAGACCGAAGTAAGCGGAAAAATGTTTGCTGAGGCACTTAAAATGGGTGTTTCAGCCGCTTACAAGGCGGTAATGAAGCCAACCGAGGGCACAATACTGACCGTTGCGCGCGTCGCATCCGAAAAAGCCGCCGAAGTTAAGAGCGACGACTTTTTGACTACGTTCGAGGCTGCCTTGGACGGTGCAAAAAGCGCGTTGGCAAAGACGCCTGAACTGCTGCCTGTACTGAAAAAAGCCGGAGTGGTCGACGCAGGCGGTCAGGGACTGGTGACTATATTCGAAGGTATGCTGTCGGTATTCCGCGACGGCAAAATGATCGAAGCTACCACTGCTCCGACCGTATCCGCACCGGAAAAAGCACTCTCCACCGCGGCACAGTCGGACAGCGAAATCACATTCACCTACTGCACCGAGTTTATAGTTAACAGAGACAAGAGCGCGACTGCCGAGCCGATCGAGCTGCGCCGCTATCTTGAATCAATAGGCGACTGCTGTGTCGTAGTTGACGACGAAGAAATCATAAAGGTACACGTTCACACCAATCATCCGGGCAATGCAATTGAATTTGCTCTGACCTACGGAGCTTTGGTTAACCTTAAAATCGAAAACATGCGCGACCAGAACGAGCGCATGAAACATGACAGCCGCAACAACGAGCCGGAACCTGTTTCAACTCCCGACGGCGGCGAATACACCCCTGTTAAACCGGAAAAGCAGTACGGCTTCGTCAGCGTTTGCGTCGGAGACGGTATACAGCAGCTTTTCACCGACATCGGCGTTGACACGCTTGTCAGCGGCGGTCAGACAATGAACCCCAGCACGGAAGATATTTTGAAAGCAATTGAAATGACGCCGGCAGAAACGGTATTTGTCCTGCCTAACAACAAGAATATTATCATGGCGGCAGAGCTTGCGGTTCCCCTTGCTACCCGTAAGGTTATAGTTCTGCACACCAAAACGGTGCCGATGGGCATCTCCGCCATGCTCGCCTTCGACCCAAGCGCAGATGACGACAAAAACGCAGTGGATATGATGGCTGCTGCCGACTGTGTCGCAACCGGTCAGATCACCTACGCCGCACGCAATAGCGACTTTGACGGATACGACATCAAAGAGGGCGACATACTCGCAATGGAAAACGGCAAGCTGGTATTTACCGAAACCGATTACCTGAAAGCTGCCGTCAAGCTGACCGCCAAAATGTGCAGTAAGCATACAGGCTTTGTCACGCTCATTTACGGAAGTGATGTTACCGACAAGCAGGCCGAGGAGGTTACCGACGCACTGAGGTTAAAGCTAGGCAGTGACGTTGAAGTAAGCGCACTGGCAGGCGGTCAACCGATATACTACTTCATTATTTCGGTGGAATAACAAATCCAAGCCGGAGGTTGTCATTTATGACCGGCGATAAAATAACAAACATCAAAGGCGTTGGCGAAAAGCGCGCTCGGCTTTTTGAAAAGCTGGGCGTCTGCTCTGTCGACGCCCTTTTGCATTTTTATCCACGCAATTATATCGACTATTCGCGCATAACGCCCATTGACAGCACAGTCATCGGCGAGACCGCCTGCGTTAAAGCGACGGTCGTTACCAAACCGATTGAGCATCGTGTGCGAAAAGGCATGACGCTGTATAAATTCACGGCAAGCGACGGACATATGCAGCTGAAAGTCACCATATTCAACAACAAGTACCTTGCCGCGAAAATTAACGCAGGTGACAGCTATATATTTTACGGAAAAGTCGACGGCAATTTGCTACGCCGCGAGATGGCATCTCCGGAGATACTGCCGCCGTCAAAAGCGACTATACGCCCCGTTTACCGTCAGACTGAGGGACTGCACTCCTACATGATAGAACAAGCGGTGTCTCAGGCGCTTAACAATGCCGTTATTAAAGAATATTTGCCCGACCGCATACGAGAAAAATACAATTTGTGCAGCCTCAAACAGGCGCTTCACGACATTCATTTTCCGACCGACTTTGCCGCGCTTAACACTGCGCGCCGCCGGCTTGTTTTTGACGAGTTGTTTGGAATACAGATAGGTATGCAGATGATCAAAAATTCATCGCAGCGAGCTAATTCCTACACAGTAACAGATGACTTTACCGAGCAATTCGAATCACTTCTGCCCTTTTCATTTACGGGAGCGCAGCGGCGGGCTGTCGGCGACTGCATTGCCGATATGAAACGCGGAATTATGATGAACCGGCTGATACAAGGCGATGTCGGCTCGGGCAAAACTGCGGTAGCCGCCGCAGTATGCTACACGGCAATCAAAAACGGTATGCAGGCGGCTCTGATGGCTCCGACCGAAATACTTGCCGAGCAGCATTTTACATCGTTTGTGAAAATGCTGTCCTCCACCGATGTCAGGGTCGCGCTGCTGACCGGCTCAACTACCGCAAAAGCCCGCTCCGAACTGCTCAGCCGTCTCGCATACGGCGATATAGACCTGCTGATCGGTACGCACGCACTGATACAGGACGATGTCGTTTTCGATAAACTCGGACTGGTCATAACAGACGAACAGCACAGATTCGGCGTTAATCAGCGCGCACGCCTGTCGGCAAAGGGGCACGATCCGCATATGCTGGTCATGTCGGCAACACCCATTCCGCGGACGCTGGCGCTTATGATATACGGTGACCTTGACATATCTGTGCTTGATGAACTGCCGCCCGGACGACAGACCATTGAAACGTATGTTATTCAAAGCCGACTGCGCGAACGCGCCTACGGCTACATACGAAAGCACCTTGACGAGGGGCGTCAGGGATACATCGTCTGTCCGTTGGTTGCCGATGACGATGGAACCGACACTGGTGACATGATCGCCGCAGAGGAATATGCACAGAGACTTCAAAACGGTCCGTTTGCCGGCTATTCGGTCGGACTGCTTCACGGCAAAATGAAAGCGGCACAAAAGGAGCAGGTAATGCACCGCTTCGCCGCCGGACAAATTCAACTGCTGGTATCTACAACGGTCGTCGAGGTTGGTGTCGACGTTCCCAACGCGGTAATTATGATGATCGAAAACGCCGACCGATTCGGGCTGTCACAGCTTCATCAGCTTCGCGGCCGAGTCGGTCGCGGCAAGCACAAGTCGACCTGCATACTGGTATCCGATGCGCAGAACGAGGAAGCGGTAACGCGTCTGAATGTCATTAAAAGCACCTGTGACGGATTTAAAATCAGCGAGGAGGATCTCAAGCTGCGAGGCCCCGGCGACTTTTTAGGCAGTCGTCAGCACGGACTGCCGGCGCTGAAGATCGCCGATGTATATGCAGATATTAATATTCTGCACGAAACACAGCAATGCGCTAAGCTCATCCTCGGCAGTGATCCCGAACTTGCAGCACCCGAAAACGCCGAGTTAAGGCGTGTAGCGGAAGGCGTAAAAGATCGCATGACGTATATAGAAATGAACTGAAAGTTTGAATGAATATAAACGAATTTTAAACTAAATCAGCAAAAAACGATCCGGTCTGAAGATTTCAGACCAGATCGTTTTTTTAGTGAATCAAGTAAAAAAGCAGGCAAAATTTGATTTTATTTGTCCGATAGCAAATACTTCAACATCTGTTCCGGGCAATCGACAAATTGTTTTGTCAGGCAAAAATGTTCGGTATCCTGATAAGACACAGCGGTTATACCGTCATGGGTCAATTGATATATTTCGGCATCCGGAAATGTCATCAATATAGGTGAATGGGTGGATATTATGAACTGCGATCCGTTTTTGACCAAATCATTCATATACACCATCAATTTCATTATTCCGTTAGGAGAAAGAGCTGATTCCGGTTCATCAAGAATATATATGCCGTTACCTCTGAATCTGTTTTCAATCAACGCCAAAAAGCCCTCACCGTGTGATTTTTCGTGCAGTGATGAGTCGCCGTAATTATGCGTCTCATCAACGTCATCAATATAGCTTGCAATGTTATAAAAGCTCTCCGCACGCAGAAAAAAGCCATCATCAAGAGGGCGTGCGCCCTTTGCAACATCAATATATTTATACAGCTCGGAGTGACTGTCACGGGTTGAAAAGCTGAAATTCAGCGATCCTCCTTCAGGATTAAACCCCATTGCCACTGCTATTGCCTCAATAAGCGTAGATTTTCCTACCCCATTATCTCCGACGAAAAAAGTAACAGAA
>USQH01000057.1 GCA_900556765.1 uncultured Oscillospiraceae bacterium | reverse complement strand
ACACGGCGGCAGTGATATTTGCGCCGCTTGTCTATCCAAATTACAACTGGATGGCGCAGGCTGTCAGTGATTTGAGCGCAACCGACGCGCCGTCGCTATCCCTTTGGAATCAGCTCAGTGCATTTTACAATGTGTGTGAGATCGTATGCATAACCGTCGTCTGCATCGGTATCCAGAGTCGGAAAACTAAGCTGTTGCGCACCGGAATCTATCTGTTTGCCGTTATGGAGTGGATCTCGGCAGTCGGGTATCGGATGTTTCCGCTTTCAAGTAGCGGCTACGCCGGTGAGTTCCAGGATGTCATGCACATGGTCGTCACTGCCGCAGTGGTGCTGCTGTCGATCATATCGCTGACTGTCATCATCGTTGCAGGAGTGAAAAGTAAAGCCTGTCGCTCCTACGGTATTTGTGCAGGAGTTGCCCTTGGTATGATGCTCGTCGGCGCAATGGGTATGAAAATTGTGCCTGCCGATTACTTCGGCATCGTCGAACGCTTTAGCGTGTTCGCCGTGACGGGATTTAATGCAGCAATGGGTATCCATCTGTTTTTTATGAAGCCAAAAGATAATAAGGAGAAAAATTAGTATGAGCATCATTCCCTATGTGATTGAACAAACCAGCCGCGGAGAAAGAAGCTATGACATCTTTTCACGGCTGTTATCCGACCGAATTATTTTCCTCGGCGAAGAAGTGACGGACACATCTGCCAGTTCCATTATTTCTCAGATGCTGTTTCTGGAAGCGCAGGATTCAGACAAAGACATTCAGCTCTACATCAACAGTCCCGGAGGCTCGGTAACTGCCGGATTTGCGATTTATGACACCATGCAGTACATCAAGTGCGATGTATCTACCATCTGCATTGGGCTTGCAGCGAGCTTCGGCGCATTCCTGCTGGCAGGCGGAGCAAAGGGCAAACGAATTGCGCTTCCCAACGCAGAAATCATGATACATCAGCCGCTGATCGGCGGAAACGGTGTGCGCGGACCGGTCGCAGACATTCAAATCGTATCCGAGCAAATGCAGAAAACCAAACAGCGGCTTACCCGTATTCTTTCCGAAAACACGGGAAGAACCGTTGCGGAGATTACCGCCGATACAGAGCGCGACAACTATATGTCGGCGCACGAGGCACTTGCCTATGGGCTGATCGATAAGATCATTGATAAAAGATAAGGAGAAAAACCATGCCAGAAAAAAATATCACCATTCGTCTTGAAACCAAAGACGATTACCGAAATGTTGAAAACCTGACGCGTGAGGCGTTTTGGAATGTTTACCGTCCCGGCTGCATGGAGCACTATGTACTGCATTGCTATCGAAATGATCCGGCGTTTGTACCGCAACTGGATTTTGTGATGGAGCTGGACGGAAAGCTGATCGGGCAGGTCATCTATGTGCGCTCGGAGATCGAGTGCGACGACGGGCGCAAAGTGCCGATCATGACCTTTGGCCCAATCGGCATTGCCCCCGAATATAAGCGTCAGGGCTATGGAAAACACCTGCTCGATTATTCCATGGAGAAAGCCGAGGAAATGGGCACGGGCGCGCTCGCCATTACCGGCAACATTCTGTTTTACGGCAAGTCCGGCTTTGTCCCGGCCAAGACAAAGGGGGTTCGCTATGCTGACGACCCAGAGGCGGACTATTTTCTCATTAAGGAGCTGATACCGGGATTTTTGAATGGTATCTCCGGCACATACAAAGACCCTGATGGATATTTTGTCTGTGAGAAAAATCCGGAAGCCTTTGAACAATATGAAGCGACTTTTCCGAAGAAAGAAAAACTGAAGCTTTCGGGACAACTCTTTTGAATAGGAGTGAATCAGAATGAATAACAAAACTTATCCCCGCACCGGGGGCAAGGAAACCGTATATTTGAAAAATGTTATCACCGACCCGAATATCGAGGTCGGTGACTACACCATGTACAATGACTGTGTTCACGATCCGCGGAATTTTGAGAAGAACAATGTCCTCTATCACTATCCCATCAACGGTGACAAGCTGAGAATCGGCAAATTCTGTTCAATTGCCTGCGGTGCGAAATTTCTCTTTACCGGTGCCAATCATACGATGCAGTCGGTGTCTACTTACCCGTTTCCGATTTTCTTTGAAGAATGGGGGCTCGATGTAAAAGACATCCGAAGCGCATGGGACAACAAGGGTGATATTGTCATCGGTAACGATGTTTGAATAGGCTATGAAGCGCTCGTTCTCTCCGGTGTGACCATCGGTGATGGAGCTATTATCGGTACCCGTGCCGTAGTAACAAAGAATGTGCCGCCCTACACCATTGTGGGCGGCATTCCGGCAAAGCCTATCCGCAAGCGGTTTGACGATGCGACGATTGCAAAACTGCAAGCACTGCGCTGGTGGGATTGGGACAAAGAAAAAATCAGGCGCAATACACCTGCGATTCAGTCGGGAGATATTGCGGCATTGGTGCGTGCAGAATGAAACCGACTGTTATCGACCCCAAGACTACGACCCGCGCCGAGGCTTTTGACCTCTGGATGGGCGCACCGAACCCGATGGTAACATTTTTTAAAACACTGGATGTGACGTCGCTCGTGAAACTGAGCCGAAGGCGCGGGCAAAACCACACTCATTCGACTAATCTGCGGTTTGCAGGAGCCGACAGACGGCAACTACACACTCTACGGCGTGAAAAACACGGATGCAGGAATCATCCGCAGCCGCCGCAGAATGAGGGCAGTTGTAGAAAGCCCGTCGATCTATCCCGATATGACGGCGCGGGAAAATATTCGTCAGCAGTACCGAGTGTTAGGACTCCCGTCCGATGACAGAATCGACGAACTTTTGCATCTCGTCGGACTCGGAGAGACCGACAAAAAGAAAGCAAAGAATTTTTCTCTCGGTATGCGTCAACGACTCGGCATTGCCATAGCCCTTTCGGGGAATTCGGACTTTTTGGTGCTGGACGAGCCGGTCAACGGTCTTGACCCACGGGGTATCATCGAAATGCGCGAACTGATCTTGAATCTCAACCGTGAGCATGGTATCACCGTGCTGATCTCCAGCCACATTCTTGATGAGCTTTCCCGTCTTGCCACTCATTACGGTTTTATTGACTGCGGACGAATGGTCAAGGAAATGAGCGCAGAAGAACCGGAAGCGCGTTGCCGGAAATGTGTTCGCATTGAAGTGAGCGATACCAAGGCGCTTGCCCGTGTACTGGACGGTATGAATGTCGATTACCGCGTTGCAGACGATTTCCACGCGGATATTTACGCCGAAATTCCGGTCACGGCGCTGGTATCGGAACTGGCAAAAGAAAACTGCACCGTAAATAATCTTACGGAGCGGGATGAAAGTCTTGAGAGCTTCTATATGAACCTTGTGGGAGGTGAGCACCATGCGTAAACTGCTCAGAGCGAATTTCTCCCGTCTGTGGCATGACAGGACATTTTGGCTGCTGACGGCGTTAATGGTGTTTTTCGGTGCTTCTATGGCGGTGATCAATGCCGTTAATATAAGTCGTGAAGGAACTGTTTGGGTGATGGATTTCAGCCTGCTCACCTATGTTACCCTCGCTCCTATCCTGAACTCGATTTTGGTGGCGCTGTTTGTCGGCAGCGATTATTTCGGCGGTACGCTGCGCAATAAGCTGATTGCCGGACACCGCCGCGGCCATATTTACCTTGCCAATTTGCTTACCTGCTGCTGCGCCGGTATAATCCTGTGCCTTACCTTTGTGATCCCGCAAGGTGTTCTTGGGCTTCTGCTCGGAGGGCAGATTCAATCCACGCCGACGAAGTTACTCATGTACGGCAGTTTGAGCCTTGCACTGATGGTTGCCTTTACGGCACTTTTTACGCTGATTGCAATGCTGTGTCAGAACAAATCACACACGGTAGCAGGATGTGTTCTTCTGGCATTTATTTTGATATTTCTCGGTGTCTACATCACCTCTGCGCTGAACGAGCCGGAGTATTTGGCGGGCTATTCCTACACAGAGAACGGTGTGACCGTAGAGGAACCGGAGGCGAAAAATCCAAATTATATCAGCGGCACCAAGCGGCAGGTCTATGAATTTATGCAGGACTTTACGCCGGGCGGGCAGGTGCTTCAGATCAGTGATATGGACACCGAAAAGCCGGTGATGCTTGCCTTGTATGATGGGATCATTCTCCTTGCGGCGACAGGATTCGGAATGGCGTTCTTCCGACGCAAGGATTTGAAATAAGGGGTGTCTATGGAGTTTTGGGTCGTGTTTATCATAAGTGTGCTTGCGTTAATCGTTGCAGGGTTACTGATATATCTGCTCTCACTGCGCGCGCCACTGAAAGAAGTCGCACGAGAACTGGGTGACAACCTAAAAACGGATACGAACACGCTCATCTCCATTTCTTCCGATGACAAAGCCATGCGTGTTCTTGCCGTGCAAATAAACGATCAGCTTCGGGCGCTCCGCAAAGAGCGCTTAAAGCTGCAACGCGGCGATATTGAATTAAAAAACGCCGTCACAAACATTTCCCACGACCTGCGCACACCGCTGACAGCAATTTGCGTCTATATTGATTTATTGGAGCAAGAGCCGCAGTCTGAAAAGTCACAGTGTTATCTTGCCGTGATCCGTGAGCGTACAGATGCCATGCAACAGCTTACCGAGGAACTGTTTCGGTATTCCGTGATCGTCTGTACAGTAGAAAAACTAAGCTTTGAGCCGGTTTGCCTGAATGACATTCCGAAACAGAGCCTTGCCGGATTTTACGGAACGCTTTCCGATCACGGGATCATGCCAAAAATCGAAATAACGGAGCAGCCGATCATGCGGCAGCTTGACAAACATGCTCTGCGACGGATTTTTGATAATATTCTCTCAAATGCCGCAAAGTATTCCGACGGTAATTTGATAGTCAAATTGTCGCCGGACGGCACGGTGATGTTTGAAAACAGTGCAAAGGAATTGAATTCCGTGCAAACTGCGCATCTATTTGACCGCTTTTTCACAGTAAACACCGCCCGGGGCGGAACGGAGCTTGGGTTATCCATTGTAAAGTTACTTACCGAAAAAATGAACGGTCATATCATGGCAGAATACAGGAAAGGCAAGTTGAGCGTTTGTATGCTGTTTTCAAATTGCTGAAGAATATAACATTTATAGCAAGCTTATCGCTTTAGGTGATTGCCTTTTTGAATACTGTCTGCTATAATTAGCTGGTGTTGTTTTCGGAATGAAAAAACACAAAATCAAAGAAGAAAGCGAAAAACAAAAGCAATGAACAAAAAAGCCAAATTACTTATTAAAAACGTCGGTCCGGCTATGATCAGCAACGTCGCGTTTTTCTTATTCACCATTGTGGACGGCATCTTTGTAGGGCACGGTGTCGGGACGGATGCACTGGGCGCCGTCAACATTGTCATGCCTTTTGTAATGCTGCTCGGCGCGCTTACCATGTTGACGGTAATCGGCGGTATCACCGTCGCCGCCATACGGCTCGGACGAGGCGACACGGAGGGCGCCAATCAGGCGTTCATGCATTCCTTTGTCGCGACCACGGTAGTCACCGGCACAATCGGACTGCTCGGCATACTGTTAACAGGTCCTATTGCACGGCTTCTCGGTGCAACCGACGTTTTCTACGATTATGTTAAGGAATACCTGTTCTGGTACTGCCTGTTCACCGTGCCGAACGGTCTGATGATGTTTTCCAACGGATTTTGCAGAAACGAAGGCGCTACGATACTCGTCAGCGCGGTCGGCGTAATCTCGACAATTATAAACATTTTTCTTGACTGGCTGTTCGTATTTCCGTTGCAAATGGGGCTTAAAGGCGCCGCCATTGCGACCGGCATATCTCAGACCATCGGTATGATACTTGTCATAACCCACTTTTTCCGCAAAAACAGCGTGCTGAAATTCAAAAAGTTCCGCTTTGACCGAAAGCTGCTGATGAAAATATTCGGCAGAGGCACACCCGAGGCGGTAAACCAGTTTTCGACGCCGGTTGCAACGCTTTGCACCAACCGTATGCTGATATCCATGCTGGGCGAAACCGCTGTCAACGCATACTCTATCATTTGTTACGTTGCATCCTTTTCGGTGGCGATTTTTTGGGCGACTGCCGTCGGACTTCAGCCGCTTTTCGGGCAAAGCTACGGCAATAAGGATGAAAAAGCGCTTAAATACTATCTGAAATCAGGCGTGCTTATTAACTTTACAGGCAGCCTGCTGATAACCGTACTGCTCTTTTTCGTCGGTCAGCCGGTATGTGCTCTTTTCGGCGCGGATGAGCAGACGTTGGACAGCGTACTGAAGTACATGCCGATGTATTCATGGGGCTTTGTCTTTATGTCACTCAACTCGGTCATTTCCGGCTATCTTTATTCCACGAAACGGACCGAATCGGCTCTGGCGCTGAACATTGCGCGAAGCTTTGTATTCAACACAGCGGTCATACTGTTGGTGCCGATGGTTTTCGGCGGCAACTCCATTTGGTTTACGATGGGCATTTACGAGGTATGTTCGCTGATTTTGGCGATCATTCTGTTAAAGCACTCCGAGCGTAACGGAATCAACTTTCACTGACGAACATAATAACTCCGTTGCTGTTTATTAAAAAAAGTACGAAAAAAGCCGCAAGGTATGACCTTGCGGCTTAATTATATTGCCGGCCGTTTCACACGCCGTTTTGTTTACTATAATACTGCTTATTTGCGTTAAATACGCGTCTTATCTTTCCCCAATTTTGCGAGATACTGCGTTTTGCCTTCTCGTAAGTCGCGTTATAGGAGCGGAAGTCGCCTTCATCGTCCACCATCAGGTCGCCAATGATGGTCGGTACCCGATACGAATATTCACCGTACTCATCATATTCGTAATACCCCTCTATCATCATATCAGCAGTGCTGTTGTAGCCGTAACGGTCGCTGATGAGCACCAGCTTATATGCGGCATCGGCGGCGACCTCACTGTCGCTGTCATCAAGCAGCGTCACCAAAAAGCTGACACCTGCGTCTCCCATCTCCGCAATAGTGTCCACATCGACTTCATTCAGCACGCCGTTTGTATACGCGTAATAATTGTACCGTGCGACCGTCGTATTCGCGTCGGCGATTGAAACGACAACACCGAGCGCGGCTATCATCGCAACGCAGGTTTTAAAAGCAGGGAATCGGCGGCACACAAGATGCAAAATAACACAGACGAATATGACCGCAAGCATAACGCTGAATATAGTAGTATAGACTCTCAGCAGGGTCAAGCCGAAATTGCTCATGTACAGCGCCAGTTTAGCGCAGACGGTCACATCAACGGCAATGGAAAACAGTGCGATAAACAGGCACAGCATACGGGTCGGCCGAGGCGTATTGCCGTTTTCGTCCCGACGTGTGGCCTTAATTGACAACCCTATAAGCACAAGATTTATGGCGCAGATAACGCTCATCTCGAAAAATCCGCGGCGTGCGTACTCTGCGACCGTGTAATTTTCCGGCAGAAGCCGTGAAAACGCGCCGAAAAAATAGCTTATTTGAGACAAAATGTAAATCACATAAACCGCCGATATCGCTCCGAGAAATCCGCAGGTTCCTGCCGCAGGTATTCCCTTTTGTGAACCGCCGTTTTGGTTCAGCGCGTTGTAACTGTCGTCAATGACGATTTTTTTCGCCGCGGCAAAAACAGCCGAAAACAACAGCACAAACAGAAGTGAGCCGATTATCACCGCACCGATGAGCCGCGGCAGATCGTCAAAGCTGAGCTTGCTGAGCAGTCCTTCAAACGCAGCATCGGATGACGCGAGCAGCGGGATTATCACCAACAGCACAGGGATCGCGCACAGCACGCCTATCAGCGCGCCCGTGCGTTTACGCTTTTCGCCGTTTTTGCTTTGCAAATGCAATGAACCAAAAGTTGCGCCGATACGCTCGAACGGCGTCACGAACATCAGCCGAACCACACTGCCGACATGATTTGAGTTGTCCGACAAGACACAGCAATCGGTAAAACTAAGAAGCATTATCGCCGTCAGCACAAAAATCGCAATGACCTGCAAAAATTTTGAAAAACCGCTGTTGTACATTGCAAACGTGCAGCCGATCGTCACCGCGCACGCCGCGCAATAAACGCCGAACGGCTTTACCCTGTTGCCGCGTGCCGAGTATACACAGGCGAGCAATATTAACAGGGTGCCGGCGATTGAAAAGCCAAGTGCAAATCCGCCGAAAACGCCGAAATCCACGCCGATTATCGACGCGACCAAAAACGCGATCGCAAATCCTCGGTCTTTACCGTCAGCAGGCGCGCGCAGCGGGTTTGCCGGCACATAACGCGGCGCGCATACATATGTCGGCGCATTGTTCTGCGCAGCGTACTGCGGCGCGGTGAATACGGGCGTCGCCTGTTGCGGAGTCTGCGCCTCGGAAGATGTTTGCGAAACAGTTGACGGAGGTGTTTGCGTAGGTGTGAACGCCGGCGGCGTTTGTGCAGCCGATTCTGTACGGCTCTGTGATGTCGTTAAATTTACCGTGTTCTGCGCGGGATTTTCGCTTGACATATTTGTGTCTATACGATCATTCATCATCCTCATCCTCTCTGTACTCAAGTATATCGCCCGGCTGACACTCCAATTCCCTGCATATGGCGCAGAGCGTAGAAAAACGCACGGCTTTTGCCTTGCCGGTCTTTAGAATGGAAAGGTTTGCGGGGGTCAGCCCCACCCTCTCGGCAAGCTCG